>SFHJ01000020.1 GCA_004555655.1 Clostridiales bacterium | reverse complement strand
CAGAGAGGTTGCCAGCTTCTCGAATTCGATTCTGACCGGCGCGCCGGTGGAGGTTCCCGCCGAGCAGGCCGTGCAGGTGCAGAGGGTCATGGAGGCGGCCTACCGCTCCAATGATGAAAAGTGCGTCGTGACGCTGTAAAAACCGCAAAACTCCCGTTTACTGCCGGGCCCATCGGGCCCGGCAGTTTGTCTATGGCGCGCGATACTCTGTACGGCCTGCAAAAAGGCCGCGCGGGCTGCTTCGCGGAAGGATAAGGACAGCGCGCGCATTTTGTGCGCCGCGGCAAAATATTTGTCGCGTAACCCCTTTTTTTATGACACGATTGTGTGTATAATAACATAACATATTGCATGATGGGGTAGTGTGCGATGAATTCTGAAGACAAAGGAACGGCGTTTGATACGCAGACATTCGAAGAAATCAAACGGCTGCTTGATCCGGAGCAGCCGGAGACGCAGCAGGCGGCTGATACGCGGGAAGAAACGCCGGCAGAGGAGCAGGCATCTGCGCGCAGGAAGAAAGACGGGGAAAAACTCTCGCCTGCGTGCGAGGCATACGGTATGCTTCACGACTGGGTGTATGTGCTGGCGGTTTTGACGGTCATTTTTGTGTTCTTTTTCCGCCTTGTCGGCGTGGACGGCAGCTCGATGTATCCCACGCTTGTCGACCACGACTATCTGGTTCTGGAGAGCAACTTCCTGTATAAGGACGTCGAGGCGGGCGATATTGTGGTGCTGAGCGTCGACTGTTTCAAAGATGACGGTCCGATCGTCAAGCGCGTCATCGCCACCGGCGGTCAGGTGGTGGATATCGACTTTATTACCGGCAGCGTCTATGTCGACGGCGTGCTGCAGGAGGAGACGTACATCTTTGAGCCGACCTACCGCAGCTATGAGGAGATGGGCCTGGCGATGGAATATCCCGTGACGGTACCCGAGGGATCGGTCTTCGTGATGGGCGACAACCGCAATCACTCGGCCGACAGCCGCTACTCGCCCTGCGGCTGCGTGGATGAGAGCCAGATTCTGGGCAAGGTTCTGATGATTCTTGTGCCTGGACGGCAGACGAATGAATTTGGCGAAATCACCGGCGGGCGCGAGTTTGGCAGAATTGGAACGGTGTCCTGATGGAAAAGGAAACGATGAGCATCCAGTGGTATCCTGGTCACATGACCAAGACCCGCCGGATGATGGAGGAAAACCTGAAGCTGGTGGATGCGGTGTGTGAGATTCTGGATGCGCGCATCCCGATTTCCAGCCGCAACCCGGATATTGACGCCATCTGCGGCAATAAGCCGCGTATGGTGATATTAAACCGCATTGATATGGCAGACCCCGCCGCCCTGCGGCAGTGGACGCAGTATTTTGACGGCAAGGGTCTTGCCGTTTTGCAGACCGACTGCAAATCCCGGCGCGGCGTCAACGGCTTTGTGCCCGCCGTCCGGCGGCTGCTGGCGGAAAAACTCCGCCGCTATGAAGAAAAGGGCCAATCCGGGCGGCCGCTCAAGCTCATGATTGTGGGCATCCCCAACGTGGGAAAATCCACGTTTATCAACCAGATTGCAGGCCGCAAGGGCGCGAAGGCGGAGAACCGCCCCGGCGTCACGCGCGGCAAGCAGTGGGTGACAGTGAATCCGCAGCTGCTGCTGCTCGATACGCCCGGAATTTTGTGGCCGCGTTTTGATGATCCCGAGACCGGCATGCGTCTGGCCTATACCGGCGCGGTGAAGGACGACGTGCTGGATGTACTGACGCTGTCGTGCCATCTGATGGAGCTTTTGGCCCGGCGCTACCCCGAGGCCATTAAAACGCGCTATCAGATCGAGATTCCGGAGGAAATAGACGGCTATGCGCTGCTGCAGGCGTCGGGCCGCCGGCGCGGATTCTTAGTCTCCGGAGGCGAAATTGACGACGAGCGCATGGCGCGGGTGCTTCTTGAGGAGTACCGCAGCTGCAAGCTGGGCAAATTCACCCTTGAGACGCCGGATATGCTGGAGGAAGCGGAATGAAAGAAAACTTTGTCGATCTTTGGTGCTATGAACGCGAGGCGCTTGCAGACGGCTTTGAGATTGTGTGCGGCGTGGACGAGGCCGGACGCGGCCCGCTGGCCGGGCCTGTATGCGCGGCGGCGGTCATCTTGCCGCGCGAGACGGTGATCGAGGGTCTGAACGACTCGAAAAAGCTGACGGATAAGAAGCGGCGCGAGCTGTATGATGTCATCACGCAAACGGCGGCAGCTTACGGTATTGCATTCGCCTCCGAGCAGGAGATCGATGAAGTGAATATCCTGCAGGCGACGTTTCTTGCGATGGAGCGCGCAATGCAGAAGCTCGCGGTGCGTCCGCAGCTGGCGCTCATCGACGGCAACCGGGCCAGGGATTTCGGCCTGCCGGTGAGAACCATCGTCCACGCAGACGCGCTGAGCGCGTCGGTCGCGGCGGCGTCGATTCTGGCCAAAGTCACGCGTGACAGGCTGATGGAAGAGCTTGACGGCGAATATCCGCAATACGGCTTTGCCGTACATAAGGGCTACGGCACGAAGCGGCATTACGAGGCGCTGCGTGCATTCGGCCCGTGCCCCATCCACCGGCGCACGTTTTTGAAGAAGTTCTATGGAGAATAAGCAGCTGCTTGGCGCGTGGGGCGAGATGCAGGCCGTCGACCATCTGCGCAAAAAGGGCTATGCCATTCTGGCCTGCAACTACCGCTGCCGGCTGGGCGAGATCGATATCATCGCCAAAAACCGCGATTATCTCGCCTTTGTCGAGGTGAAACTGCGCAAATCGAGCGCCTACGGCGAGGCAAAGGAATTTGTCGACCGCAGAAAACAAGCGCGCATCCGCTTGACGGCGGAGCTGTGGCTCAGCGAGCACGAGACGGCGCTCCAGCCGCGCTTTGACGTGATTGAGGTCTATGCGCCGGAAGGCGAAAAGACTGCGCGGCCTGTCATCCGCCATTGGGAGAACGCGTTCGCATGAAGGCGCTGCGTGTGTTTGACGGCCACTGCGACACGGCGGTGGAACTGTGGCGCAGGCAGGAGGCGCTTGCCGATTCTTCGTGCCAGATCTCGCTCAGAAGGGCGGAGGGGTTTGACGCGTACGTGCAGGTGTTTGCGTTTTGTACTGCATGGCTGCCGCGCGAGCTGCAGGAATCAGACGCATTTTGCAGGAGTATGCGCTATTTTTCTGCACAACTGGAGCGCAGCCGGGACGGAATGTTTCTCTGCCGCACGGCAGACGACGTCGAATCGGCGCTGACCGGGCACGCGCGCGGCGCGGTGTTTGCCATCGAGGGCGCGGAGGCGATCGGCTGTGACCCCGGACGGCTGGATGGGGCGTATGAAGCGGGCGTGCGGATGGTGACGCTGACGTGGAACCATCAAAACGCACTGGCAGGTTCGTGCCACACGGGTGAGGGCCTCAGCGCACAGGGGCGGGAATTCGTCCGCCGCGCGCAGCGTTTGGGCATTATCATTGACGTGAGCCATCTGTCCGACCGCGCGTTCTGGGACGTGTGTGAGCTGGCGGAAGAGCCCATCGTCGCCAGCCACTCCAACAGCCGCGCCGTATGCCCGCATCCGCGCAATCTGACGGATGAACAGTTCCGGGCTATCTGCCAGCATGGCGGCACGGCGGGCATCAACCTCTACAGCCCGTTTTTATCGGCTGAACCGGCCACGCTGGACGACGTCTGCCGCCACATCGAGCATTTTTGCGCGCTCGGCGGCGCGGGTCACGTGGCGCTGGGCGGCGATCTCGACGGCTGCGATACGTTGCCGGAGGGTTTTTCCGGCGTGGAGGACTATGAAAAACTGGCCGAAGCACTCTCATCGCGCGGCTTTGAAGAAGAAATTATGCAGGAGATTTTCTCCGATTCATTATTAAAGGTTGTGAAACGATGCATTATGTAAGTACCAGAGATAAGAATTTGCGCTATTCAGCCGCACAGGCCATCGTGCAGGGTCTCAGCCGTGACGGCGGACTGTTTCTGCCGGAGGAGATTCCCGCGCTGCCCGAAGGCAAGCTGCGCGAGATGGCCGCGTGGAGCTATCCGCAGCGCGCGGCATATGTGATGAGCCTCTATCTCGATGATTTTTCCGAGCAGGAGCTGCTTTCCTATGCCGAAAAGGCCTACGGCCCGGCAAAGTTCGACACGCCCGAGGCCGCGCCGCTGACGCAGGTGGGGGAAAATACCCACATTCTTGAGCTGTGGCACGGGCCGACGTGCGCGTTCAAGGACATGGCGCTGCAGATGCTGCCGCATCTTCTCACGGCCTCGCTGCGCAAAACAGGCGAGGAAAAGACGGCCTGCATCCTTGTGGCCACGTCGGGCGACACCGGCAAGGCCGCGCTCGAGGGCTTCCGCGACGTGGACGGCACGAAGATCCTGGTATTCTACCCCAAGGACGGCGTGTCTGATATCCAGAAGCTGCAGATGGTGACGCAGGAAGGCGAAAATGTTGGCGTATGCGCTGTGGAAGGGAACTTTGACGACGCGCAGACGGGCGTGAAGCGCATCTTCTCCGACGAGGCGCTGCGCGAGCAGCTGGCCGAAAATGGCTATTTCCTCTCGTCTGCAAACTCCATCAACTGGGGCCGCGTGCTGCCGCAAATCGTATACTATGTTTCGAGCTATTGCGACCTGCTCGATGCCGGGAAGATCACAATGGGTGAGAAAATCAACATCTGTGTGCCGACGGGCAATTTCGGCAACATTCTCGCGGGTTACTACGCAAAGTTGATGGGTGTGCCGGTAAAGACGCTCATCTGCGCGTCGAACGCAAACAACGTGCTGACCGAGTTCATTGAGACGGGTGTGTACGAGCGCAACCGTCCGTTCTATCAGACGGCTTCGCCTTCGATGGACATTCTCATCTCGTCGAACCTCGAGCGGCTCTTGTACCTGCTCTCCGGCTCAGACAAGACGGTGCGCGGGTATATGCAGCAGCTTGGCAAAACGGGGCGCTATGAACTATCCAGCGAGCTGGCCGCGCACGTGCGCGAGGACTTTGCCTGTGGCTGCTGCGACGATACCAGAACGCTTGCGACCATCGGCCGCGTGTTTCATGAGAAGCAGTATCTGCTCGACACGCACACCGCCGTGGCGTACACGGTGCTGGAAGACTACCGCGAAAAGACGCATGACAATACCGTGACGGTCGTTGCCTCCACGGCAAGTCCCTTCAAATTCTGCACCAGTGTGCTCAATGCGCTGGGGGTGCACGATTTTGCCGCCGGTACGGGCGTGATCGCGCAGCTTGAAAAAGCGTCCGGACGTCCGGCGCCCGCGCCGCTGTCGTCGCTCGCCGGAAAAACCGTGCGCTTTGACGGCTGGACGCAAAAAGAGGATATGCCTGCCCGCGTGACGGAGTTTTTGCGCTGATGGCGCTGTATGCATTGGGCGATCCGCACCTGTGCCTGGGTGCGGACAAGCCGATGGACGTATTCGGCGGCAGGTGGGAGGGATACATGGAGAAGCTCCGCGCGGGCTTTTCCGTTCTCACGCCGGACGATACCCTTGTGCTGCTGGGCGATCTCAGCTGGGCGCTGGACATGGAGCAGGCCGCGCCGGATTTTGCCTTTCTGGCGGGTCTGCCGGGCCGCAAGCTCATCGTCAAGGGAAACCACGACTACTGGTGGACGACAAAGCGCAAGTTCGAGCGTTTTTGCGGGGACCATGGCTTTGAAAATCTGGAGCTCATCCATAACAGCTGCGCGCTATACGGCGAATTTGCGCTGTGCGGCACGCGCGGCTGGTTCTATGAGGAGGACAGGCAGGGCACGCATGATGAGAAGATCTTCCGCCGCGAGCTTGGACGGCTGGAAGCCTCGCTCAAGGCCGCAGGTGAACGCGAAAAGCTCTGCTTTCTGCACTACCCGCCCAAATACCGCGGATACGAATGTCCCGAAATTTTACAGCTTCTTCATGAATACGGCGTAAAGCGGTGTTATTATGGACATCTGCACGCCGACAGCATCCGCCTGGCCATCCAGGGCGAGTCGGACGGAATCGATTTCCGCTTGGTTTCTGCTGATTATGTAAATTTCACACCACAAAAAGTATTGGATTAGGGCATCACCGCACAATTCGGCAAGAGAATTCGGCGAGATCGTTTGGCACAAGACAACGTTTGAAAAACGCAGGAATACTGGATGTATTTCAAGTTTTTCAAACGGCAATATTGGGACAAAAGAGCCGCCGAAGATCGCAGACGCAATTGCGCGGTGCTGCCTTAGAAAAAGTTTCAAAAAAACAGTGGAAATCTTGCGAAATCTCTGATAGAATAGAGCGGATTCAATGATAAACTGGTGAATTACGGCCGCCGGTCGGCCGCACCGCATAGGAGGAAAAACCACATGAACGTAAAGAGCGTAGAAAAAGAAAACGGCAAGGCCAAGATCGTCGTCGAAATTGAGAAGGCGGAGTTTGAAACTGCCCTGAACAAGGCGTATGCCAAGTGCCGCAAGGACATCATGATCCCCGGCTTCCGCAAGGGCAAGGCCCCGCGCAAGGTCGTCGAGGGCATGTACGGCGCGACCGTGTTCTATGAAGACGCCGTCAATGAGATCTTCCCTGAGATCTATACCGCCGCTGTTACCGAGCAGCAGATCAAGGCGGTCGGTATGCCGTCTGTTTCCGATATGGATACGCCCGCCGAGGGCGGCGTGGTGCTGACCGTTGTGACTGAGCTGTATCCCGAGGTCACGCTGGGCGATTACAAGGGAATCGAAGTGCCGAAGAATGCCGTTTCCGTCGGCAAGGCCGACGTCGACGCGGAACTCAGCCGCATGGCTGACCGCAACAGCCGCATCGAGACCGTCGAGCGTGCTGCTGAGATGGGCGACACTGTCGTGCTCGACTTCGAGGGCTTCGACAACGGCGTGCCGTTTGACGGCGGCAAGGCCGAGGGTTACTCGCTGACGCTGGGCTCCGGCTCGTTCGTGCCCGGCTTTGAAGAGGCGCTGGTGGGCCTGTCCGCCGGTGACGAGAAGGACATTGATATCACCTTCCCGCAGGATTATACGCCCGAGCTGGCCGGAAAGCCCGTGGTCTTCAAGTGCAAGATCCATGAGGTCAAGCAGACCATCAAGCCCGAGCTGGACGATGAGTTTGCCAAGGATGTGTCCGAATTTGACACGCTGGCAGCGCTGAAGAAGGACATCAAGGCCCGCATCACCAAGGAGCGCCAGGAAGCGGCTGACCGCGCGTTTGAAAACGCAGCTGTTGAGCTTGCCGGCAAGAACATGACCTGCGACATTCCCGCCTGCATGATCGATGAGCAGGTGGACAAGCACATGGAGCAGTTTGCCTATCAGCTGCAGATGCAGGGCATGAAGCTTGAGGACTACGCCAAGATGATGGGCGGCGACCTCAATGCCATGCGCCAGAGCATGCGCCCGATGGCCGAGACGACTGTCCGTTCGAACATTCTCCTCAGCGAGATCGTGAACGTGGAGCACATTGAAGTCTCCGATGAAGAGGTCGAGGCAGAACTGGCGCGCCTTGCAGAGCAGTATCAGATGGAGATCGAGAAGGTCCGCGAGGCCGTTGATCTGGCTGCCGTGAAGAGTGATCTTGCCGGGAAGAAGGCCGTGAAGCTGATCGTTGACAACGCCGTAGCCGTGGAAGAAAAGCCCGCGAAGAAGACCGGCAAAAAGGCTGCCAAGACGGAAGAAGCTGCCGCCGAGCCGGAAACTGCCGCTGCTGAGCCGGAAACGGGCGCAGAGGAATAATTCTTCTGCCCTGCGGTTAGAATGTTACATCTGAAGAAAGGAGCGTCCCTATGAGCTTAGTTCCGTATGTTGTCGAGCAGACCAGCCGCGGCGAGCGTTCGTATGATATTTTCTCGCGGCTGCTCAATGACCGTATCATCATGTTGTCCGAAGAGGTCAACAGCACCACCGCCAGTCTGATCGTGGCGCAGCTGCTGTATCTCGAGGCGCAGGACCCCGATAAGGATATCCAGTTTTATATCAACAGCCCCGGCGGCAGTGTGACCGACGGTATGGCGATTTATGATACCATGCAGTACATCAAGTGCGATGTGTCCACGATCTGCGTCGGCATGGCGGCTTCCATGGGCGCGTTCCTGCTGGCTGCCGGTACAAAGGGCAAGCGCATGGCGCTGCCGAACGCCGAGATTATGATCCATCAGCCTTCTGCCGGTACGCAGGGCCAGATTACCGACATGGCCATCCACCTCAAGCGTCTGGAAACCATCAAAAAGCGTATCAACGAGATCCTCGCCGCCAACACCGGAAAGCCCGTTGACGTTGTAGCTGCCGACTGCGAGCGCGACAACTTCATGAGCGCGCAGGAAGCGCTGGAGTACGGCCTGATCGACAAGGTGATCGACAAACGATAATCTTTTACCCCGAAAGGAGGAGTCACTTTGGCAAGAGACTCCATCCGCTGCTCGTTCTGCGGCAAGCGCCAGGAACAGGTCAGCCGGATTATTGCAGGCCCCAATGTGTATATCTGCAACGAGTGCATCGATCTGTGCTCGAGCATCCTGCGCGATGAGATGCACGCGGGTACCACGCCGGAGCTGGAGCTTCCGGATACCCTGCCGACGCCGCAGGAGATCAAGACGTATATGGACCGGTATATCATCGGACAGGAGGACGCGAAGGTTGCGCTGTCCGTGGCGGTCTATAACCACTATAAACGCATCTTTTTTGCCGGTGAGACCGATGTGGAGCTGCAAAAGAGCAACATTCTGCTCATCGGCCCCACGGGCTCGGGCAAGACGCTCTTTGCTCAGACGCTGGCGAAGATTCTGAACGTGCCGTTCGCCATTGCCGACGCCACCACGCTGACCGAGGCCGGTTACGTGGGCGAGGATGTGGAGAATATCCTGCTCCGGCTTCTGCAGGCGGCGGATTTTGACGTCGAGCTGGCCGAGCGCGGCATCATCTACATCGACGAGATGGATAAGATTGCCCGCAAGTCGGAAAATACCTCCATCACGCGCGACGTTTCGGGCGAGGGCGTGCAGCAGGCGCTTCTGAAAATCCTCGAGGGCACCGTCGCCAACGTCCCGCCGCAGGGCGGACGCAAGCACCCGCAGCAGGAGTTCATCCAGATCGACACGACGAATATCCTTTTCATCTGCGGCGGCGCGTTTGACGGTCTGGACAAGATCATCGAGCAGCGCACGGACAAATCCACCGTCGGTTTTGGCTCCGAGCTGCAGAGCAAGCGCCAGCGCGACGTGGGCAAGCTCTTCCAGCTGGTGCAGCCGCATGATCTGCTGAAGTTCGGCATCATTCCTGAGCTCGTCGGGCGGCTGCCGGTCATCACGTCGCTGCAGAGCCTGAAGAAAGAGGATCTTGTGCGTATCCTGACGGAGCCCAAGAACGCGCTCTGCAAGCAGTACCACAAGCTGCTTGAGTACGATCAGGTGGCGCTGAGCTTTGAGACCGGCGCGCTGGATGCCATCGCGGAAAAAGCCATTGAGCGTCAGATTGGTGCGCGCGGCCTGCGTGCGATCATGGAAGAGGTCATGACGAAAATCATGTACGAGATCCCGTCCGACCCCACCATCCAGTCTGTACGTATCACCGAGGGCTGCGTGCGAAACGGCGAGCCGCCCAAGGTCACCCGCGACGCTACGAAGCCCCGTGCGCCCATCAAAAACGCGGGCGTAACACTGTAACAGCAAGAAGGGAGCAGTTCATTCAGGCTCCCTTCTTTTGCACATCCCGGCGTGAAGCCGGTTACCTCCAACGAAAGGAGAATCCAATATGAGTGAATATAAGCCGTTCGTATGCCTGCCGGTGCTGGCGCTGCGCGGTCTGGTCGTGTTTCCCGGTATGACAACGCATTTTGACGTCGGCCGGATCAAGTCCGCCCGCGCGGTGGAAGAAGCCATCCGCAGCGACCAGCAGATCTTTCTCGTTGCCCAGCGCGAGCTGGAAGACGACGACCCGAAACGCGATGCGCTGTATGAGTTCGGTACCGTGTCTGTCATCAAGCAGATTCTGCGGCTGCCGGGCGACAATATGCGCATTCTGGTCGAGGGCAAATATCGCGCGCAGCTTGTCGACTGCATCCAGTCTGAGCCGTATCTGTTTGGCCGCGTGATGCAGGTGGACTCCGGCACGTGTAATTCGTCGCTTGTGCGCGTGCAGGCGCTTGTGCGGCAGGCGCACAGCCTGTTTGAACAGTTTGCCGATATGTCCGGGAAGAATGCGCCTGAGAGCTTTCTGCAGGTGCTTTCGTCCGAAGATCCCGGATACGTGGCCGATTTTATCGGCCAGAATGCGACGTTTTCCTATCAGGATAAACAGCAGCTGCTCGAGCAGCTGCATCCGGTCAGGCGGCTGGAGCTGGCGGTGAAGCTGCTGGCAAAAGAGCTGGATATTCTGAAGCTGGAAAACGAGATCTCCGACAAGGTGCAAAAAAGCGTGGACAAGGGCCAGCGCGACTACTATCTGCGCGAGCAGCTGCATGTCATCCGCGACGAGCTGGGCGAGGACGAGGACGACGACGCAGGAAGCTACGCCGACAAGATCCGCGCGCTGCATCTTCCCGAACAGACGGAAGAAAAGCTGCTCAAGGAGACGAAGCGCCTTGCCAAGCAGCAGGCGGGTTCTGCCGAGGCCAGCGTCATCCGCAACTACCTCGACACGGTACTGGAGCTGCCGTGGAACGAGCGCACCGAGGAGCGGCTGGACGTGAAGCAGGCCGAAAAAATCCTCGACGCTGACCACTATGGCCTGGAAAAGGTAAAAAAGCGCGTACTTGAGACGCTGGCCGTGCGCCAGCTGGCTCCGCAGCTGCCGGGCCAGATTTTGTGCCTCGTCGGGCCTCCCGGCGTGGGCAAGACGTCTATCGCCATCTCGATTGCCAAGGCGCTGAACCGCAATCTGGCCAGGCTCTCGCTCGGCGGCGTGCACGACGAGGCCGAGATCCGCGGCCACCGCAAGACGTATATCGGCGCCATGCCTGGCCGCATCATGACAGCCGTGGCGCAGGCGAAGTCAAAAAACGCGCTGCTGCTGCTCGATGAGATCGACAAGCTCGGCAGCGACTATAAAGGAGACCCCGCCTCGGCGCTGCTGGAGGTGCTCGATTCTGCGCAGAATTCGACCTTCCGCGACCACTATCTTGAGGTGCCGTTCGACCTGCACGAGTGCATGTTCATCACCACCGCCAACACCACCGACACCATCCCGCGGGCACTGCTCGACCGGATGGAGGTCATTGAGTTGGGCTCCTACACCGATGAAGAAAAGCTGCAGATTGCAAGGCGGCATCTTCTGCCCAAGCAGCTGGAAAAACACGGCCTTGCCCGCGGCAGCGTGCGCGTGAGCGATGATGCCATCCGCGATATCATCGCCTGCTATACGCGCGAGTCCGGCGTGCGCCAGCTCGAGCGCGAGCTGGCGGCCGTGTGCCGCAAGTGCGCGATGCGCTTCGTCTCCGACGGCGCGCCCAGGCGCATTGTGATTAGCGGCGCAAATCTTGAGTGCTATCTTGGCCCGCGCAAATACCTGCCAGATCCCATGCCCGCGGCCGACCAGGTGGGCCTTGTCACGGGTCTTGCGTGGACGCAGGTGGGCGGAGAGACGCTGCAGGTTGAGGTCAATGTGGTCGACGGCAGCGGCAAGCTGGAGCTGACGGGCAACCTCGGCGACGTGATGAAGGAATCCGTGTACGCAGCGATGAGCTACATCCGCTCGCGCACAGCGCACTTCGGCCTGCCCGCCGATTTTTACAAGACGAAGGACATCCATGTCCACTTCCCCGAGGGGGCTGTACCCAAGGATGGCCCGTCGGCCGGCATTACCATCTGTACGGCGATTGTCTCGGCGCTCACCGGCGCGCCGGTCAGGCGTGATATCGCCATGACGGGCGAGATCTCTATCCGTGGCCGCGTACTGCCGATCGGCGGTCTGCGCGAAAAGACCATGGCCGCGCTGCGCCACGGTATCAAGACGGTCATCATCCCGGCTGCGAACGAAAAAGACCTGCAGGAGATCGACCCGCTGGTCAGAAACGCGCTCAACTTTATTGCCGTTGAGCATGTCGACAGCGTCATTTCTGCAAGCCTTGACTTTTCCAAGCTCACGCAGCCGTCTGCCGCGCAGCCGGAAGCGCAGCCGCAGCCGGCCCCGCTGCCGCTCACGCCCGCCAAGCCGGCGCGCCGCAAGAGCGGCATCCGTCAGTAGGTGAAGCCATGAATCTGCACAATGTGGAATTTATCCGTTCGGCCGTATCGGTGGCTGACTGTCCCAAGGACGGCTTGCCCCAGATTGCGTTTGCGGGCAAGTCGAACGTGGGAAAGTCCTCTGTCATCAACCGTCTTCTGCAGCGCAAGAATTTTGCCCGCGTGGGACAGGCCCCCGGCAAGACCACGCACATCAATTTTTTCAAGCTTGATGAGAAGGCGTATCTTGTCGATCTGCCGGGCTATGGCTACGCGAAGGTTTCGGAAAAAGAGAAGGCCCGCTGGGCCAAGCTCATGGAGTCGTACTTTGCCGCGCCCGATACGCTGGATTACGGCGTGATGATCGTCGACAGCCGCCACAAGCCGACCGCCAACGATATCACCATGGCCGAGTGCTTCAAGGCCACCGGCAAGCCGTTTGTGGTCGTCGCCAACAAGCTCGACAAGCTCAAAAAGAGCGAGATTGAGCCGAACCTCGCCTGCATCCGTGAAACGCTCACGCTGCCGGAAACGGTTGAGATCATCCCGTTTTCGGCGGAAAACGGTGCCGGACGCGACGCACTTCTGGCGTTCGTACTGCGCGCGGCCGGAGAATAACCTGTATGCCCCGAAAGCGGATGCTTTCGGGGCAAAGCATTCACGCGTGCCGTTTTCCTTGTCAAGCGGAAAAAGATGTGTTATACTGAATAAAACTATGCCGATAAGGAAGATTTTGCTTTGGATTCTTTTATTGCCTGGCTCAAGCAGCTGCAATTTGACGGCGTGTGGCAGACGGCGCTGCTGGTGTGCGCGTCGCTGCTTTGTATCACGTTCCACGAGGCGTGCCATGGGCTTGTGGCGTATTGGCTGGGCGACCGGACGGCAAAAAACGCCGGGCGTCTGACCCTGAATCCCATCAAGCACGTGGATATCGGCGGCCTTCTGATGATGGCGCTGTTTCGCTTCGGTTGGGCCAAGCCGGTGCCGGTCGATATGCGCAACTTCAGGCATCCCAAGCAGGGGATGGCCCTTACAGCGCTCGCCGGTCCGGTATCAAACGTGCTGCTGGCCTATGTGGCGGTGGTGCTGGAATCGGTGAGCTGGTGCTTTGTTGTGACGGCGCAGTCGCGTGTGGCTGAGGTGCTGGACTGGTTTTTCTACTATGTCGCCATCATCAGCGCCGGCCTTGCCGTGTTCAACCTGTTTCCCATCCCGCCGCTCGACGGGTCAAAGGTCGTCTTCTCTCTGCTGCCGGATGAACTGTATCTGAAGCTCATGCGCTATGAGCGCTTTGGAATGCTGCTTTTGATGGTGCTGCTGCTCACGGGCGTGCTGGATACACCGCTCGTGTTTCTCAGAAACGGGCTGCTCGACGGCCTGCAGGCGGTTGGCTCATGGCCGGCCGGCCTGTTTTTGAAGTTTTACCGATAGGGGTGCCGAATGGAACAACCGCAATATCACCTCGAGGGCGTGGTGCGTGCGCGTGCAGAGAGCATGGAGGATTTCGACGGGCCGCTGGACGTCATCCTGCTGCTGTTGAGCAAGAATAAAATCGCCATTCAGGACGTCAGCATCTACTCGATTCTGGAACAGTATCTGGCGTATCTGGACGAAATGAAGCGCATGGACATGGAGATCGCCAGCGAGTTCATCGCCATGGCCTCGCACCTCATGTATATCAAGACGAAAATGCTCCTGTCTGCCGCCGAACAGGCCGAAGCTGAGAGCGAGATGGAACTTCTGATCCGCTCGCTGGAGGAGCGGCAGCGCAAGGACGCTTACGAGCAGATAAAAAAGGCCGCGTCTGTGCTTGGCGCGCGCAATGAAATCGGCCTTGGCCTTTTTACCAAGACGCCGGAGCCGCTGCAGAAAGAGCAGGGCTACCGCTACCAGCACGACCGGCAGGATCTTCTTGATGCCATGGCCGCCATCGCCGAGCGAAGTGAGCGCAGGCTCCCGCCGCCGACGTCGAATTTTGCGGGCATCGTGGGCGTGGAGCCGTATCCCGTGACGGTTAAGGCCGCGGAAATCCTGCGCCGTCTTCTTTCGCACGGCGTGATGCGGTTTTTGAGCCTGTTCCGCGGCAACCGCAGCCGGTCGGAGATCGTGGCGACGTTTCTGGCAGTTCTTGAATTATGCAAACTAAAGTCGGTGTCCGTTGACGCCGAAGCAGACGGCGCGACCGTCAAATTTCTCAAAATGCCGGATGAAACGCAGGCCGGACGGTAGGAGGCGCGTATGGAACACGATGAACTGCAAAGGGCGCTGACGGCGATCTTGTTTGCCGCGGGCGAGCCGGTTGCGGCCGAGCGCATGGCGCTGACGCTGCAGGTTGACCCGGATGAGATCCATACGGCGGCCAAGGCGCTGATGGACAAGCTGGCCTTTGAGCGCAGCGGCATACGTGTGGTGCGGCTGGATGACGCGTACCAGATGTGCTCGGCCGGCGAGTATGCCGAGCTTGTTACAAAGACGCTTGAGACGCGCAAGCCGCCCAAGCTCTCGCCGTCGCAGCTTGAAACGCTGACGGTCATCGCGTACTATCAGCCCACGACAAAAGCGTATATCGAGCAGATCCGCGGCGTCGACAGCGCGTATTCGGTCAGCGCGCTGCTCACCAAAAAGCTCATCTGTGAGGCAGGACGCCTGAACGTGCCCGGGCGGCCGATTTTGTACGAAACGACGCCAGACTTTCTGCGCGTGTTCGGCCTGCAGTCGCTGGACGAGCTGCCCGAGATCGAACGCGTGGAAATTGGAAGCGGGAAGGAGCAGCTCACCATCGGGCAGCAGATGACGCAGGAAACGCCTGCAAAGCAGGAGGCGCAGACGCCATGATGTGGACGTGGTGGATGACGCTGCTTGCGGTGGTTTTGGTGCTGCTTCTGATCGGCTGTATCCCGGTCGGTGTGGACGCCGGCTACAGCCCTGAGGGCTGTTTTGTAAAGCTCAAGGTATGGCTTGTCCGCGTGACGCTGCTGCCCCGGCCGCAGAAACAGAAAAAGAAACCCAAAAAGGAGAAAAAAGAAGAAGCGCAAAAAAAGGCTGCAAAGGCGCCGGAGGAAAAGAAAAAGTCTTCGGTCATCCCCAGCGGGCTGGACGGCATTTTTTCGCTCGTGCAGCTCGGCTGCGACGTGTTGGGCGATTTCAAGCGCAAGCTGCGCGTGGAAAAACTGATACTGCACGTAACGTTCGGCGGCGACGCTGCCAAAGCTGCGATAAACTATGGCAGAGCCTGGGCCACCATCGGTGCGCTTACGCCGATGCTTGACAGGCTTTTTGTCATCCGATCGCGCGATATTTGCCCGGAGCTCTGCTATGAGCAGGCGGGCATGGCGGTGAAAGCGCGGCTGGTTATGACCATCACCATTGGGCGGGCGCTTTCACTTGCGCTGCGCGCCGGTGTGAAATTTTTGAAACTTTTGGCAAACAATAAAAAAGGCGGTGCTAAGAATGAACCATCCTCTGTCTGAAATGATGAGCGCGTCCATGAGCAAAATTCGCGAGATGGTCGACGTCAATACCGTGATCGGCGATCCGATTGTAACGGAAGGCGGCGTGACTATCATTCCCGTGACCAAGGTCTCCATCGGCTACGGCGGCGGCGGCAGCGACTTTGCCACGAAGAACTACCCGGCAAACCGTGACAACGCCTTCGGCGGCGGCGCAGGCGCCGGCGTGACCATTACGCCGGTGGCGTTTCTCGTCGTGCGCGGCGAAAACGTGCGGATGCTGCCCGTGGCTGAGCCCGCGTCCACGTCTGTCGACCGGCTGATCGAGCAGCTGCCCGACCTCATTGACAAGCTCCAGAGCTTTGTGGAGTCGCGCAAGGCGGAGAAGGAAGATTTTGAGGCCTGACGCATAACAGCCCGCACCCGCTGCAAACAATAGTGCGGGTGATGGAATTGAAAAAACTGCGAATCTGCGCGGCAGCGCTGCTTGCCGCGCTGCTGCTGCCATCCGCGGCGCCTGTGCGCGCTGCGGATGCGCCTTCGCTCTCGGCAAAATGCGCCGTGCTGCTGGACGCGCAGAGCGGGCGCGTGCTGTATGAGAAGAATGCGGATGAGAAGAGCCTCATCGCCAGCACGACCAAAATCATGACAGGGCTGCTCGTGTGCGAATACGGCCATCTGGACGATGAATTCAGCGTCCCGGCGCAGGCCGTGGGCGTGGAGGGTTCGTCCATGTATTTAAAAGCGGGCGAGACGGTGACGCTGCGCGCCCTTTTGTATGGGATGATGCTGCGCTCCGGCAACGACGCGGCGCTGGCGCTGGCAATCCGGATTGCGGGCAGCGCAGAGGCCTTTGCCGTGCAGATGAATGCACGCGCGGCGAAGCTTGGGCTGCGCAGCACGCACTTTGCCAACCCGCACGGCCTCGACAGCGAGGAAAACTACGCCACCGCGCGGGATCTGGCCGTTTTGACGCGCGCAGCGCTGCAAAACGGGACGTTCCGCACGGTAGTCTCAACAAAAACGGTCACGGCGGCAAACCGCTGCCTGACGAACCACAATAAGCTTCTGTGGCGCTATGACGGCGCGATTGGCGTCAAGACCGGCTACACGAAAAAGGCAGGTCGTATCCTCGTGAGCGCTGCCGAGCGCGACGGCAGGACGCTCATCGCCGTGACGCTCAACGACCCCGATGACTGGCGCGACCATGTACGGCTGCTGGACTACGGGTTTTCGCAGTATGCGCGCAGGACGTTTGCCGATGCAAGCCAGATTGTGGGGAGCGTATGCGTGGCGGGCGGTGAAGCGCCGTCGGCTGCGCTTGTGGTGCGCGAGGCGCTTTGCTATCCGCTTCTGCCTGGTGAGCGCGCGCAGCTGCGATTGCACGTGCCTGCCATCGTGCGCGCGCCTGTCGCGGCCGGGCAAGCCGGGACGCTGGAGCTGTTGGTAGATGGCGGGAGCGTCGCCTGCGTGCCGGTCGATTATGTGTGCGGCGTCGCGGCACGGGAGAAAGAGAAGGCCGGTATGTGAGCGGCTGTTTGGAGGATAACATGGAAGAGCGCCTGCAGAAGATCATTGCCCGTTATGGGCTGGCCTCACGGCGAAAGGCGGAGGAGCTGATCGCCGCGCGCCGCGTGCGCGTGAACGGTAATACCGCCATGCCAGGCGACACTGCCGATGAGGCGGAGGACGTCATTGAGGTCGACGGCGTGCGGCTGCGCCGCGAGCCGGAGCGCGTGTATCTGATGCTCAACAAGCCGCGCGGCTATGTGACCACGCTGCAGGATGAAAAAGGGCGCAAAACCGTGGCTGAGCTTGTGTCGGACTGCGGCGCGCGGGTCTATCCGGTGGGAAGACTCGATCTCAATTCCGAGGGCTTGCTGCTTATGACGAACGACGGCGCGCTTGCCAACAGGCTCATGCACCCGTCGGCGGCCGTGGAGAAGGAGTACCTTGTCTGGCTGAGCGGCTACTACGCCGGGTGTGAGGAGAAGCTCCGCAGGCCCATTGAAATTGACGGCCGCAAAACCACGCCTGCCGAGGTGCGCCTTGTCAGGGCTGAGGACAAGATCGCGCTCATACGCATCGTCCTCCATGAGGGCCGCAACCGGCAGATCCGCAGACTCTGTGAGCAGGCAGACGTCACGGTGACGCGCCTGCGCCGCATCCGCGAGGGAAAGCTCTGTCTGGGGCAGCTCGCCGTGGGCAAGTGGCGGCCGCTTACGGCGCTGGAACTGGAACTGCTCGGCGTATAAAGTTTTTTGCAATTTTACTTGCAAATCTGCGGCGGAAATTGTATCATAGTACTGGAAGAAACGCCGCCGCAGTGCAGCGCAGCGCTGTGCGCTGCCGGGAAGAGAATTTTTATTTGCTGTTCTGCCCGCGTCATCCGACGCGGGCTTTTTTCAGTGCTGGGCGCACGGCGTAAATTTTGGAGGGAATACCGATGCCTGCCGATATCTTATCGACAATACAAAATCAGATCCACACCTTTTCCAAGGGGCAGAAGCTGATTGCAAACTATATTCTGGAATCCTATGACAAGGCTGCGTTCATGACGGCCAGTAAGCTGGGCAAAACCGTGAGCGTCTCGGAATCGACCGTGGTGCGCTTCGCCGTGGAGCTGGGCTTCGACGGCTACCCCAGCATGCAGAAGACGCTGCAGGAGCTGGTGCGCAACAAGCTCACGAGTGTGCAGCGCATCGAGGTCGCCAACGACCGCATCGGCAACCAGGACGTGGTGGCGACGGTGCTGCAGTCGGATATCGACGCCATCCGCATGACGAGCGAGTCGCTTGACCGGCGCGAAATGGCCGCGAGCGTGGAGGCGATTTTGCAGGCCAAGCGCATCTACATTGTCGGCGTGCGCTCATCAGCGGCGATCGCCAGCTTCCTCAATTTCTATTTCCGCAATATTTTTCAGAACGTCTGCCTCGTGAGTCCCGCGGCCACGAGCGAGATGTTTGAGCAGATGCTGCACGTGGCAAAGGGTGACGTGGTCATCGGCATCAGCCTGCCGCGCTACTCCAGCAGCACCGTCAAGCTCATGCAGTATGCGCACGCGTCGGGAGCGGCGGTCATCGCCATCACGGATAAACGCGATGCGCCGGCGGGGCTGGTGGCCGACCATGTGCTGCTGGCCAAGAGCGACATGGTGTCCGTCGTCGACTCGCTGGTCGCACCGATGAGCGTGGTGAACGCGCTGATTGTCTCTGTGGGCAGGCGGCAGGAAAAGCAGCTGACAAAGACGTTTGAAGATCTCGAGCGCATCTGGGAGGACTATGAAGTCTATGAGCGCGTGGAATAACGTTCTGATTGTCGGCGGCGGTGCAGCCGGGATGTACGCGGCCATCGCAGCAGCCGGGCGCGGCGCGCATGTGACGATCCTGGAAAAAAACGACCGGCTGGGCAAAAAGCTCTACATTACCGGCAAGGGCCGCTGCAATGTGACGAACAACTGCTCTGCCGAGGAAGTGCGCAAAAATGTGCCGACAAATGCCCGGTTCCTGTTCAGCGCGCTCAGCGCCTGCCAGCCGCAGGACGTGATGACGTTCTTTGAGCAAAACGGCTGTGCGCTCAAGACCGAGCGCGGAAACCGGGTCTTCCCGGTGTCAGACCGCTCCGCCAGCATCATTGACTGTTTCAAAAAGCGCCTGCACGAGCTGCGTGTACGCGTGGTGCAGGATACGGCGAAAGAGCTGCTGCTCCGCGGCGGCGTGTTTTACGCCGTGCGCGGTGAGAAGACGGAGTATCCCGCCGACTGCGTAATCGTAGCCACGGGCGGCTGCTCGTATCCGCTCACCGGCTCGACCGGCGACGGCTATGCGCTGGCCCGCGCCATTGGACACACGCTCATAGAGCCCGAGGGCTCGCTGGTGCCGCTGGTCGAGCGCGGACATGACTGCGCGCAGATGCAGGGATTGTCGCTGCGCAACGTGTCTTTGAAGCTGAAAAACGCGAAGGGGAAGACCGTGTTCGAGGATTTCGGCGAGCTGCTCTTCACACATTTCGGCCTGTCCGGGCCGCTGGTGCTCTCTGCCAGCGCGCACATGGCGCGCGGCGAAGAAGGGTATGCAGCCGAGATCGACCTCAAGCCCGCGCTGGATGAGCAGACTTTGGATGCGCGCATTGTGCGCGATTTTGAAAAGAATCAGAACCGGGATTTTGCCAACAGTTTATCCGAGCTGCTGCCGCGCTCGATCATTCCTGTGGTTGTGCGGCGCTCGGGCGTGGACCCGGCGCAGAAGGTCAACGCTGTCACGCGCCAGCAGCGCAGGCAGCTGCTCGAAATCATCAAGCATTTTACCGTCCCCATCGCCTGTAAGGCCCCGGTGGAGGAGGCCATCGTCACCACCGGCGGCGTAAAGGTCTCCGAGGTCGATCCCAAAACGATGCAGTCGAAAAAGGCTGCGGGCGTGTTTTTCGCAGGGGAGATTCTGGACGTGGATGCGTATACGGGCGGATTTAATCTGCAGATTGCCTGGGCGACCGGTTTTGCCGCTGGGTGCGCCGCGGCAGAATATGAGAAAACCGCGACTGGAGGAAACGTATGAAGCAGAATGTGCATTCCATCGCCATCGACGGCCCGGCCGGCGCGGGCAAGAGCACCATGGCCCGCCGTGTGGCAAAAGCGCTTGGATACCAGTATGTCGACACGGGCGCAATCTACCGCACCGTGGGCTACCACATGTGGCTCATGGGCATTGGTCCGAAAGACGCTGACGGCATCCGGCGGCTCATCGACGACGTGAATCTCCGCATTGAATATGCCCCCGACGGCGCGCAGCACATGATTCTGAACGGTGCCGACGTGACGGATGAGATCCGCACGGCGCAGATGGCGGTCTACGCTTCGGGTGTGTCGGCGCGGCCTGTGGTGCGCGAGTTTTTGCTGGATATGCAGCGCGATCTGGCGCGCAGGCACAACGTCGTCATGGACGGCCGGGACATCGGCACCGTGGTACTGCCGGACGCCGACGTGAAGTTTTTCCTGACCGCGTCCGACACGGTGCGCGCGCAGCGGCGCTTTCTGGAGCTGCAGGCCAAGGGGGAAAAAATCAGCTATGAGCAGGTGCTGCGCGAACTGCGCCAGCGCGACGAGCAGGATACCAACCGCGCCATTGCGCCGCTTCGCTGTGCGCCCGATGCCATCCGGCTCGACACGTCTGCACTGACGGTGGACGAGTCGGTCGCCGCCATGCTCAGTATTGTCCGGGAGAAGCTCGGATGATGCGGCGGTTCTGGTACCGGGTATGCTTCGTGATCGCAAGAGTATGCCTGTTTGTTTCGCATCCGGTGTTCCGTGTGCGTGGAAAAGAGAATATTCCTGCCGGGCGGTGCATCTACTGCGCAAACCATTCCGCTGCGCTTGACGCGATCTGGTTTTTGGTTGCGCTCAATGCAAAGGATCTTATTCGGATCATCGCCAAGCAGGAGCTGCGCCATGCGCCGGTCATCGGCTGGATCATGGAGAAGTTTGGCATTGTCTTTGTCAATCGCGGCGCGCACGACGTGCATGCCTACGACGCCTGCGTCGAGGCGCTGCAAAGCGGCGAACAGCTGCTCGTCTTCCCGGAGGGCACGCGCTGCAACGGCGAAAAGCACGTGCGCGCGAGGACAGGCGCAATCCGCATGGCTGCGGCCAGCGGCAGCCCGCTGGTGCCGGTGTTTATTACGCGCAATAAAAAGCCGTTTCGTCCGCTCGATGTGTTTTTCGGCAAGCCGTATTTGCTGCAGCCCGACGCGCAGCAGGCGACGAAGGAAGAGCTCCAGCACTCGGCGGATGAGCTGCTCAGAATCATCTATCGGTTAGGCGGTGACAGCTATGCAGACCATATTGGCGAAAACGGCGGGGTTCTGCTTCGGGGTTGACCGGGCGGTCTCGCTTGTCGAACAGGCGGTGCATGAAGGCAGGCGCGTGGCAACGCTTGGCCCCATCATCCACAACCGCCATGTCATCAACCGCTTCGCTGAAAGCGGCGTGCGCGAGATTGCACGGCTAGACGAGGCAGGCCCCGGAGACACGGTCGTCATCCGCTCGCACGGCGTCACGCGCGCGGTGTATGAACAGCTGCAGCAGACGGGCTGTGAGATCGTCGACGCGACATGCCCGTTTGTAAAAAAAATCCATCATATCATTTCTGCCTGCACCGGGACCGGGCAAAGACCCATCATCATCGGCACGCGTTCGCACCCCGAGGTGCAGGCCATTGCCGGCTGGTGTACGGAGCCTGTGGTCTTTGAAACGCCGCAGGAGCTGGAAAACTGGCTGCTGGAAGCGCCGGAGCGGGCAAATCTCCCGCTTCGCATGGTCTGCCAGACGACCAGCACGCAGAATTTGTGGAAAAGTTGCTGCGAAATCGCAAAAAAAGTGTGTACAAATTGCGAAATCTTTGATACAATATGCAAAGCTACGGAAATGCGGCAGGAGGAAGCGGGCCTTCTTTCCCAAAGATGTGATGCGATGGTCGTTGTCGGGGACGCGAGAAGCTCCAATACGGGGCGTCTTGCAATGATCTGCAGACAGTACTGCGAAACAGTATCACTGGTCGATCATGCCGACGAATTGGACATGAGCCTGTTTTCCGGCGCAAAAACTGTAGGGATCACGGCAAACAACAAAATGAGCGAAGAACTGAAAGTTGAAACTGCACAGGAGGAGAATTTTGCCGAGCTTCTCGAGCAGTCCCTCAAAACTTTGAATAATGGAGACAAGGTCACCGGTACCGTTATGGCCGTTGGTACGACTGAGATCGAAGTTGATCTGGGTACCAAGCACACCGCGTACATCCCGGTAGAGGACTTCACCGCTGATCCGTCCGTCAAGGTTGAGGACGTTGTCAAGGTCGGCGACGAGATTGAGGCTGTTGTCGTGCATGTCAACGACGGTGAGGGCGTTGTCCGTCTGTCCAAGAAGCGTCTTGAGGCCGGTAAGGCATGGGAAGAGGTCGAGGCTGCCGTTGAGAGCAAGCAGGTCGTTGAGGGCGTTGTGACCGAAGAAAACAAGGGCGGTATCGTCGTCAATGTCAAGGGCATCCGCGTCTTCGTTCCCGCTTCGCAGTCCGGTGTACCCAAGGGCGGCGATCTGGCTGAGCTGGTCAAGAAGCCCGTTCAGCTGCGCATCACCGAGGTCAACCGTGCCCGCCGCCGCGTGGTCGGTTCCATCCGCTCCGTTGCTGCCGAGCAGCGCAAGGCCGCTCAGGAGAAGATCTGGAGCGAGATCGAGGTTGGCAAGCAGTATCATGGCACCGTCAAGTCTCTGACGTCCTACGGCGCGTTCGTCGATATCGGCGGCGTTGATGGAATGGTGCATGTCTCCGAGCTGAGCTGGAACCGTGTGAAGAACCCGGCCGAGGTCGTCAAGGTTGGCGACGAGATCGACGTGTTTGTCATCGCGCTCGATCCGGAAAAGAAGAAGATCTCTCTGGGTTACAAGACCGAGGAGACCAACCCCTGGACCATCTTCAACAAGCAGTTCCAGGTCGGCGACGTTGCCAAGGTCAAGATCGTCAAGCTGATGACCTTCGGCGCTTTCGCTGAGATCATCCCCGGCGTTGACGGCCTCATCCACATCTCCCAGATCGCCGATCGCCGCATCGGCAAGCCCGAGGACGTGCTGTCTGAGGGTCAGGAAGTGGACGCCAAGATCATTGACATCGATCAGGAGCACAAGCGGATCTCGCTGTCTATCCGCGCGCTGCTGACCGGCGCTGCCGACGAGGCCGCCGAGGAAGAGGCGGAATAATCGCAATCTGAATGCGGGCTGCCCAGCAGCCCGCATTTCTTTTGAGGTGTGATATGCAGAAGGAATCCATCATAAAGATTTCTGACCGTCCGGATCTGAAAAGTCGGGCGGCCGCCTGGTTCCACGGGAAATGGGGCATCCCGCTTGAGGCGTATCTTGAGAGCATGGAAGCGTGCCTGCACAGTGAAGCGGCCGTGCCGCAGTGGTATCTGACAATGGCAGACGATACGATTGTGGGCGGTCTGGGCGTGATTGAAAACGACTTTCACGACCGCAAGGACCTGCGCCCAAACGTCTGCGCGGTTTATGTCGAACCGGCGTACCGCTGCCGGGGCGTTGCCGGGCGGCTTCTGCAGTTTGTCTGTAACGATATGGCGCGGCAGGGAATCAGCACGCTGTATCTGCTGACCGACCATACGGGCTTCTACGAGCGCTATGGATGGCAGTTTTTCTGCATGGCGCAGGGCGACGGGGAGGATACGCCCTCAAGACTGTATCTCCATACAGAGAATCCCGGCAAGGAATGATCCTTGCCGGGATGTTTTGCGATGCAAAAGCACGGCAAAAACAAGATGCGCCATTTTCTCGCCCCTTCGGAGCGACTGAAAAGGATGCGCAAAAACTGCATGCGCTCTGGCTTTGCCCAAGATCGTGGTGCGCAATACTGCGCATGAAGTTTTATGCTTTGCCGAGCTTCCAGTCAAGGTACTCGTCATAGCTGCCCAGGCGGTCGATGATCTTGCCGTCGGGCTGGAACTCGATGATGCGGTTGCACGTTGTCTGCAGCAGCTCGTGGTCGTGCGAAGCCAGCAGCACATTGCCCGGGAAAGCCTCCAGACCCTTGTTCACGGCCTGAATGGCCTCCATGTCGAGGTGGTTTGTCGGCTGGTCGAGCAGCACCACGTTCGCGCCCGAGAGCATCATCCGCGAGAGCATGCAGCGCACCTTCTCGCCGCCGGAGAGCACGTTCACGGGCTTAAAGACTTCATCGCCCGAGAACAGCATCCGACCCAAAAAGCCGCGCAGGTATACGTCGTCCTTTTTGGCCGAGAACTGGCGAATCCAGTCGACGAGCGAATCCGTGCAGCCGTCAAAATACGCCGAATTGTCCTTGGGCAGGTAGCTGGTCGTGACGGTCTGACCCCATTTGACGCTGCCCTCGTCCGGCTCCAGCTCACCCATGAGGATTTTGAACATTGTCGTCTGCGCCAGCTCATTTTCGCCTACGAAGGCGATCTTGTCGTTTTTGCCGACGATAAAGCTGACCTTGTCCAGGAGCTTCACGCCGTCAACGGTCTTGGATACGTCAGTGACGAACAGAATATCCTTGCCGACCTCGCGTTCTCGCTCGAAGCCCACGAACGGATACCGGCGCGAGGACGCGGGCATTTCCTCCACCGTCAGCTTGTCAAGAAGCCTTCTGCGGGACGTAGCCTGCTTGCTCTTGGCCTTGTTGGCGGCAAAGCGCGCGATGAAGGTCTGCAGCTCAGCAATCTTTTCCTCATTTCGCTTGTTTTTGTTGCGGATGAGCTGCTGGACGAGCTGCGACGACTCGTACCAGAAGTCGTAGTTACCGACATACTGCTTGATTTTGCCGTAGTCAATATCGATGATATGCGTGCAGACGGTATTCAAAAAGTGGCGGTCGTGGCTGACCACGATGACAAGGCCGGTGTCTTCATAGTCCAGAATGAAGTTTTCCAGCCAGTTGATGGCCTCAATATCGAGGTTGTTGGTCGGCTCGTCGAGCATGACCACGTCGGGCTTGCCGAACAGCGCCTGCGCCAGCAGCACCTTCACCTTATCCCTGGGGTCGGTGTTCGCCATGAGGTCATAGTGGTTCTCCACGGGGATGCCAAGGCCCTGCAGAAGACGGCTGGCATCGGACTCGGCTTCCCAGCCGTCCATCTCGGCGAACTCGACCTCCAGCTCACTCGCGCGCATGCCGTCTTCTTCCGAGAAGTCCTCTTTTTCGTACAGCGCGTCCTTTTCCTTCATCACGTCGTACAGGTGCTGGTTGCCCATGATGACGGTGTCGAGCACCGTGTATGCGTCATACTGGAACTGATCCTGCTTCAACACCGACATCCGCGCGCCGGGCTTGAGGGTGACAGAACCGGACGTTGGCTCCAGCTCGCCGGAGAGAATCTTTAGAAATGTGGATTTACCGGCGCCGTTCGCGCCGATCACGCCGTAGCAGTTGCCGGGTGTAAACTGCAGATCGACGTTTTTGAACAGTACGCTGCCGCCGAACTGCATGGCGAGATTGCTGATGGTAATCATGGGAATACTCCTTCAAAACCGTATTTTTCTTATTCTACCACATTTCTGCGCGCAAAGATAGGCCGGTTATGAACAGAACGTGAATTTTTGCCAAAAGGGCTTGCAAAAGAAAACAAAAGGACTATAATACAGTTAGCACTTAAAGCAAGAGAGTGCTAAAACTGGAAGGACGTGTTACTATGGCGAAAAAGCAATTCAAGGCGGAATCGAAGCGCCTGCTTGATCTGATGATCAATTCGATCTATACCCATCAGGAGATTTTCCTGCGTGAAATCATATCCAACGCCTCCGACGCGATTGACAAGCTGGCGTATCTGGCGCTGACGGATGAAAAGGTCGGCCTGAACCGCAGCGACTTTGCCATTTTGCTCAAACCCGACGCGGATGCACGGACGCTGACGGTGTCGGACAACGGCATCGGCATGGATCGTGACGAGATGGAGAATAACCTCGGTACCATCTGCCGCTCCGGCAGCCTGCAGTTCAAGAAGGACATGGAGAAGGCCGAGGATATTGACATCATTGGCCAGTTCGGCGTGGGCTTCTACTCGGCGTTCATGGTGGCCGAGAACGTGACGGTCATTTCGAGAAAGTACGGTTCGGACGAAGCGTGGAAGTGGACGTCCTCCGGCGCTGACGGTTATACCATCGAGCCCGCCCAGCGTGACGCCGCCGGTACGGACGTCATCATGACGCTCAAGGCCGACACCGACGACGAGCAGTATTCGCGCTTCATCAAGACGTGGGAGCTGCAGCAGCTGGTAAAGAAGTACTCCGACTACATCCGCTACCCGATCAAGATGGAAGTGGAAAAGAGCCGTGTGAAGGAAGAGACAAAGGATTCCGACAAGCCGGAATACGAGAGCTACAGGGAAGTTGAGACGCTCAACTCCATGGTGCCCATCTGGCAGAAGAACAAGAAGGACGTCACGGAAGAGGAGTACAACAACTTCTATAAGGAAAAGTTCTATGACTACGAAGACCCCGTCGCCGTCATCCATGCCAGCGTCGAGGGCGCTGTGACGTACAAGGCGCTTCTGTACATCCCGGCGAAGGCACCGTATGACTTCTACACCAAGGAATTCAAGAAGGGACTGCAGCTGTATTCGTCCGGTGTAATGATTATGGAGCACTGCGAGGATCTGCTGCCCGACTGCTTCCGCTTTGTGCGCGGCGTGGTCGACTCGCAGGATCTGAGCCTGAATATCTCGCGTGAGATGCTGCAGCATGACCGGCAGCTCAAATTCATCGCAAATAACCTCGAAAAGAAGATCAAGACCGAGCTGGCCAAGCTCATGGAGAATGACCGCGAGAAGTACGAGAAGTTCTACACGGCCTTCGGCACGCAGCTCAAATACGGGACGCTCAACGACTACGGCGCGAAGAAGGATCTGCTGCAGGATCTGCTGCTGTTTTGGTCGAGCAAAGAGAACAAGCTCGTCTCGCTCAAGGAATATGCCGCCGCGATGCCGGAAGAGCAGAAGTATATCTACTTTGCAAACGGCGAGGACAGGGCGCACCTGGCCCAGCTGCCGCAGCTTGAGCAGCTCAAGAGCAGGGGCTACGATGTGCTGTTTATGACCGACGAGGTCGACGGCTTTTTGCCGCAGACGCTCGGCAAGTATGACGAGAAGGAGCTGCGCAACATTACGCAGGATGATCTCGGCCTTGCCAGCGAGGACGAGAAGAAGGCCGCTGAGGAGCAGGCGGAAAAGGCCAAGCCGGCGCTTGATTTCATCAAGGAAACGCTGGGCGAAAGCGTCAAGGAGGTCCGCCTGAGCCAGAATCTGGGCAGCCATCCCGTCTGTGTCGTCCCGGCAGAGGGCATGACGTTTGAGATGGAGAAATATTTCAAGCGCCTCAACCCCGAGATGGGCATGAAGGCGGAGCGTGTGCTCGAACTGAACGGCGAGCATCCCGTCTTCTCCAAGCTGCAGATTGCAGTTGCGCAGGATCAGGAGAAGGCCGCGAAGATGGTCAAGATCCTCTACGCGCAGGCGCTTCTGATGGCGAACCTGCCGCTCGACAACGCGAGCGAATATACAGACCTCGTCTGCGAACTGCTGTAAGAAAAGTGATTAAAAACCTGCACACGAACGTGTGCAGGTTCGGCTTGTCGAAAGGCCTCGCAGTGTTTCGCGCCCGCAGGCGCGAAAGATATGTAAATCATTTTTCCCGGCGGCGTGTACGTCGGGAAAAATACGCTCCGGCCTGCAAGTGTGCAGGCTGTCCGCAAAATGCGGACAGCTCGTGCGCGCAGCAGGCCGCAGCCTTTTGACAAAAAACTCCAAAGGAGTTTTTTGTCAGCCTCAGCCTGCACACGAACGTGTGCAGGTTTTTTCTGTGCTTGACTTATTCTTCTGCAAATTCGCAGCGCACGGCAACGCGGTTCTGCCCGCCGAAGGTGCACGTAAAAAGCGTCAGCGGATACTCCCCGGCCGTCATCGCGTCCACGTCGGTAGGCGCGAGAGTCTCAATGGCGCTGACCGTGAAACGGTATGTCTTTGCCGCCATATCCACGAATAAGACCGCATCGCCCACGCTGAGCCGGTGGAGCGTGCCAAAATGGCCGTCGTAGTTGTGCCCGGCAATGACGAAGTCCTCTGACGGGATGGAGCCGGAATAGCGGCATGGCGCGAGCTTGAGCCGGTCATAGTCCCACTCGGACATCACGGGCAGCTCAAGCTCCAGCGTGGGCAGCACGAGTATGCCGAGGTAGCCGTAGCCGTCCACCTCCACCACGGGCATGGTGAGGCTGTAGCGCTCGCCGGACGCATCCTCCTGCTGCGCAGAGGGGACGTATTCGAAGCTGCTCTCATACGAATCGGGGACGGCCTCAATGCTCTGCAGCAGCTGCGGCAGCGCGTCGGCGGCGCTCTGTTCGGCCTGCCGCGCCTCGAGCCGGTTGTAGAGCAGCAGCGCCAGTGCACCCAGCACCAGCGCCGCGCCTAAAATCATGAACAATGTTCCAAGCTTATTTCTCATAGCGTCCACGCTTTCCAAACCGCAGCACCCAGCCCGCAGAGAACACGCACAGGCCCAACACGGCCAGAACCGGAATCGGCCAGTTTACCTGCCCGGTCTGGGGTAAAACAGGTCTGGACGGGCTTGTGGGGGTTGTAGGGGCAGTGGGGCCGGACGGAGTGACAGGCGTCTGCGGTTTGCCGGGCTTGTCCGGCGGCGTCACAGGCTCTGAAGGCTCGGTTGGCGTACTGGGTAAGCGGTTGCGGTCAAGATCAGTCTTGGGCGTTGCATCGACGGTGTAGTCATATTTGCCGTCATCCATCAGCGGGACGCTGACGAGGAAGGGATTGGCCGTGTAGTAGTAGCCGCCGGTGTAAGCAGAGTAATTCGTCAGCAGATACAGGCCCGGCGTAAGCTTGTCGAAGACGACCTCGCCGTAGCGGTCGATTGTTTCGGTACGGCCTGCGATCTTGGGATGCGCCGCAGCGAAGCGTGCCAGCGTCTGCGCCATTTCCGCGGTATAGTCAGGCTCGTCGAGACGCAGGTTTTCCAGATTCAGTGATGTGGCGGCGAATTCGTCTGTCAGCCGGAAGGTATAGTTGCCGTCATATTCATAGACGTCTGCCACGCGGTAGAGCGTGATCGAGCCGCCGGGGACAGCCTTGCCCCGATAGCGCATGACAAGGCTGATGGTGCAGTCCTCACGCGTCAGGTCGGGCACATCGTGCGCGAAAGCAGCGGCACAGAGGCCGCCAAGCAGCAGCGCGGCGGCAAGCGCGATCAATTTTCTGGCTGTACGCATTAGCTCACTCCTAAGATGATTTCCGCTTTTTGCCTGTTCGGGCCAACAGCACAACAAGCAGCAACAGCAGCAGCGGCACTGCCACCAGCGGCGCGACAATCACGGGATCGATCTGCATCGCGTCGGCGGTGACGCGGACGGCTGTTGCTTCCTCCTGGTTTTCCACGCGGTGGCCGCGCACCAGAAGGCGGTGGGTATTCACGCCGTAGGGCGTGCAGGTGACAAGGGTACAGTAGTCGCGGCCTTCTTCGATCTCCAGCGCGGAAAGCTCGTGCGGCTCGACGATGAGGATGCGGTCGACCTCGTAGGTGAGCGTCTCGTCGAGCACGCGCAGGATGAACGTGTCGCCGGTATCAAGCTTGTCGAGGTCTGTGAAGAGCTTCGCGCTGGGCAGGCCGCGGTGACCGGAGAGAACGCAGTGGGTACTCTCGCCGCCGACGGGCAGGGAGCTTCCCTCAATGTGGCCGATGGCGATCTGCAGCACGGCCTCGTCGGTGCCGTGGTAGATGGGCAGCGAGCAGCTGATTTCGGGAATCTCGATGTAGCCCATGACGCCTGTGCCGGAGGGGTCAAGAAGCTGTTCGTAGGCTTCTTTTTCCTCATCGGTGAGCACATAGCGCTGCGCCATGCCGGGCAGCGTCCTGTTATAGGCGTCGGCGTCGGCCCAGAGCTGTTCATAGACGTCGTTGTCGAGATTTGCAACCTGTTCAGCGTACTGGGCAATGGCCCGGGACTGGTGCAGGGAGTTCCAGTAGTCGCTGACGGTGGGGTACAGCAGCAAAGAGAGCCCGACCAGAAAGATCAGTATTAACAAGATCGTGGAAAGGTGCTTTCGCATGGTGCGCTCTCCTTGATGCCGTATCCCGGGGAGGGCAGGCGCCCTCCCCGAGGAGCGGAAACCGTATTGCAAATGCCGAATGGCGGGGGATTTAGCCCTCCGCGTTCATGCGGCGCTTGGTGACCAGCAGCACAACCGCGCCGGCAACCAGCAGACCGCCGAGGATGTAGAAGATGGTGGTGCCGATGCCGCCGGTGGAGGGCAGCTCGGCGCCGGACTGGTTGTTGACCTTGGCGATCACTGTCTCGTAAACCAGCTCCGTCTCCCCGGTCTCTTCATTCTTCTTCTCGGTTTTGCCTGTGATGGTGACCTCCACATCAGTAGCCAGCTTGTTATAGCCGGCGGGCGCCTCGACTTCGCGCAGGTAATAGGTATCCGCATCCAGACCGTCGATCTCAATCTTGCCGTTTCCATCCGTGGTCAGAACGGCATTTTCAGGCCACTGGATCGTGCCGTCTACTTCTGCCGGAACATCGACCCAGCCGGTGAGCTTGCCGCTCACAACCGTAGCGACCTTTGTCTTATTCTTATTTAGCAGAACAAATTTTGCGTTTTCCAGAACCTTGCTCTCGTCGCCGTTGGCATACTTCAAAACGTCCAAATCCCAGGTGTAGGTCTTGGTCTGGCTGTCGGGGGTGTACTTGGTGTTGCTGCTGTCGCCGTAGCTGACCTTGCTGGTATTGGGGTTGCCTTCACCGGCGATGACCGCATTTTCGTTCAGGGTAGCGGTGTAGCTGATGACGATCTGGTCGTTCGCATTCAGGGTATCGCAGAACGCCTGGGTGAAGGTGACATCAAAGGTGTCGCCGTCCGCAGCAGGAGCAGTAACCGTGTAGTTGGAAGCGTCCACGGCAGTGCCGTTCAGAGTGATGCCGGTCACACCGGTGTAGGTCAGGCCAGCGGACATGGTATCATGGAACACATAGTTTTCCGCACCGGCCTGGGCGGTAATGGTGCTCTTGAAGTTCACGGTCTGGCCGATGTCGGCGTCGTTCTTCTCACCATAATTGCCGGTGGAATCTTCCTCAACGGTCTTGACGTTGGTGGGAACCTCGTTCTTCTCTTCCATCGTAACGTTGGGGTTGGTGGTGTCCAGCGAGCAGAGGGTGCCCAGCGTGGTGTCTACCAGGTAGTAGCCCAGTTTCAGATTCTCAAACTTGACAGTGGAATGGGTTGCCCCTTCGGCAGCTGCAGGAGCAGTAGCAGTAACATCGGCAGTCATTTTCGCTGCTTCTGCCTGTGCTAACTTTGCAAAATCAGCGACGCGTGCAGCTTGCTCAGCTTCAGAGTACGATGCATAACAACTACTAGTGTGATCATGGGACTCACTGCAGTTTAAATACTTGTCCACCCAAGTTACATAGCCCTGTGCGTCGAAGCTGACATAAGTGGTCTGGGTTCGAAGCCAGGTGTCCCAAGCGCTGTTGGCCTTGTAAGCATACGCATTGGAATCTGCGTTGTAGCTTTCCAGATACAGGATCTGGTATGCGTTGTAGATCTGGCCGGGGACGGCATCATTGATGGTGATGGAGCCGCCGGTAAGAGTGCCCTCCTGAGCCGCAAATACGCTTACACCCATGGCAAAAACCATGACCAGAGCCAGCAGGAGGCTGGCAAGTTTTTTCATGTGCTTCATTTCATGTTTTCCTTTCTTTCTTTTGTCGAATGCTTTTTGATTGGATATCTTTGATTGGCAAATTCCGCACGTCAGGAAGATGCAACATCCTCCTTTCTGCGCTTTGTATGGATATACAACAGAATTCCAGCGCCCAATACCAGCGCAAGGCCTCCTATGGTATACAGTGTGGTGCCGGCTCCGCCGGAGTTGGGGAGCTCGTGATACGGGCGGTTGACGAAACTGGCTGGTTTGACGTCTCCTGTCTCGATGGTACCGGAGACGATATAGCCCTCGCTGCCGTTGACGGTGACCTGATAGCCGTCGTGCGAAATTTCTGTCACCCGGTAGAACGTCCCTGCCGGGATGCCGTTGATTGTGGCGGTCTCGCCTGCGTGCAGTGTGATCGTCTGGCCGGATTTGACGATGCCGTAGCTATCAACACCTTTGGCGTCTGTGCAGGTATAGCTGAACGTCTGGCCCAGACCGGAGCCGTCTTCAGAAGTCTGCAGATCGACTTTGAACTTATATTCCTCGCCGGAATAGTCAACACCATTCGTGTTCTCCACCGACTTCGCAATCTGCAGGCTGCCGGTATCGCGCGCAGTCGTGGCGCTGGAGACAGACGGCAGGGTGAAGCTCATGTAGCAGGTGGAACCGGATGCGCCGCGCTCGGTATAGAAGAACGAGAGCGTGTGCTGACCGGACGAACCGTTGGGCAGATAGTCGCGCAGATTCACATACTCGCCGATGGAGCTGTGCACGCCGCCGATATCGCAGACCAGTTGGTTGTCGAGGAACACCCACAGATCGTCGTCGCCGAAGAAGTAGTATTCCAAGGGGCCGACATAGTCCGCCGTCAGGTTAAACGAGATGGCAAAGTTCATGCCAAAGAACCAGTTGTGCGCGTTGCCGTCATCGCTGGCAGGGAAGTTGGCGGCAAGAGCGCCCCAATCATAATTATTGCTCTCAACAAAGCCTTGAAAGCTGCCGGGGCTTTCATGCTTTCCCCACAGACCGTCTGTTCTTCCAGCCGCAGGATCTAAAGGCCAGAAGTTATTGGTGAAAATATGGGAATAAACCTTTCCACTGTACGGCGAGGGATTGAAGAAGTACTGCAGACCCGAAAGCGTATTGCTTTGACCGTTGGAGTTGTTGAGCGTTGCGGCGCTGAGCGTGTAGGTATCACCCATACGGTCGAAGGTCAGGGAACTCTCGGTATAGGTCTGTTTGGACTGTGCGTCGCCTTCATTGAACAGCTTCGGCACGACAAGCCAATCACTGTAACGGATGGTGCCGTCACCGTTAAGGCCCTGCACCAGACCGAAGGTTGCGCCGTTATAATTCTCATTCTTATTGTGGTCGTATTTGTTCAGTGTGCACCCACCAAACAGGTAGCCTGACATGCCAGTACCGCAGTTGGCATTGCCAAAGGCGAAAATATCACATCCGGATCGCCAGGTGCGCTGATTATTGGAGCTGTCGCCGTAGTTGCTCTCGCTGTTGATGCCGGTGATGCCTGTGCGCCAACGACCGTCAGCGTTCTGCCCGCTGGAGATGTTGTAGTCGTAGAACGTAGTGCCGTTATAATAGTCGCCAACTGTCGTGTTGAACTCAAGGCGCAGCACTGTTTTGTCTGTAATCAGGATCGTGGTATTGTTCGCCTCAGAGGCAAGGTTCGTAAACTGAATATTGCCGTTTTCAACCTGATGCCATTCCCAGTCATCATCATTGGTATTGCTTGGGTCTTTCCCGTCCTTCAGCACACCGACTCTGGTCAATGAATAGCTTTCATTTTCCTTAAGCTTGTTGAAATAGGCAAGCCCCGGAGATTTCTCGTACTCGAACTGTGCGTCCTCGTACATCTTTGTCAGCTCCAGAATTGTCTTCACGCGGTAGAGCTGCGTCGCATCACCGGCATTCTGGGTTGTAGAATTCCCAGTGGCTTCCAGATAGATATTTCTGGTTGCCATGCTGCCGCCGTTGGTGGGCAGAGTTGCAGTTCCGCTATTGGAACCAGCGGAGGTATCGATGACCTTCAAAGGCGTGTCGCCGTTGGTGGCAAAGCGCGGAATTCGCGCGTAATACTGCACGGTGAAGTTGGGGTTTGTCCCGGTTGCGATGACCTCCACCGGCTGGGTGATGTTCGTGATGGTGAAGGTGGTATAGCCGTCTTTCTGCGAACTTTTCACGTTCAGCGCGTCGCCGTTTTTGCCCACGCACGACCAGAGCACACCGTTGGCGTTTTCCACTTTGACGGTGGCGCTTCCACCGTTCACTACGGTCTGCAGCATTGTGCTGAGTTCGCCGTCGGAATAAACCAGATGCAAGTCGTCACGGACGGTGACGTCCCAACAGGACGAAGCGGGCGTCAGAGCGCTTTCCGCGGCGTTCGAATAACTGGCAGATGTGACGCCGGGCAGATAGTAGCAGACAATATCGCCGTTCGATTCCGCCGTCAGACCGATCTTATATGTACCGTCGGCGGTTTGCTCGGAGACGGTGTTGTTGGAGACGCGGTACTGCTGAGCAAGCCTCCAGTATCGGTTGCCTCCATTGGTCCAGATCTGAAGCCGATTGCCTTGCTCAGTCTTGCCGGACGGAAGATCGATGCAATAGTTTTGATCAGCTTTTGACCAGAAACTGGTTCCATTGCTCTCCGACTTCATCTTCCATTGGGAATATTCATTATCGGAAGAAGACAAATACAGCTTTGTACCATCCGCAAGATTACCACCGTAGATATTTACAAAGTAGCCGCTGTTACCAATTGGAGTAATGTAGGCGTATCCATTACCAGCACCCCAGATTCTGAAAACCTGTGCGTCAGTCTTATTTGACGTCCACAGCTGCACAACGGCCTTATCAACAACATTGCCGCCGCTGATATCCATACAATAATCTGCATTGGAATAATAGTAGATTTTATAGATATCATTGTAGCTGTAGCCGAACTGATAATCGGGTGCATCTGTGGCTTTGTAGCCGTAGGGGCCGAAGAACTGCGCGGCCATGTCGGAGGTGATATACGCGCGCGTCTCGCCATTCACGCTGCCGGAATAGTAGTAGGGCAGGGAGCCGACGGTCTGCCACTGATTGTCGATATAGGCCTTAAAGGTGACACTGTGACTGTCGGTGACGCCTGCGCCTGCCGGCTTCGGTGAAATGGTGACGGTGCTCGTAATGTTCGTCAGGCTGATGATGCTGTCGGTTAGCTCGACGGTCGAACCACTGCTGTACGCAGCAAGCCAGCTCGTCACGTTTATTTCGGAAACGTCATAGCTGAAACTGCCGCCGGTCGGAACGATCGCAGACGTCAACAGCTCGCCCACTGCGTCGTATACCTTGACGGTAAAAAACGCATTGGCCGTTTTATTCAGATTCTCCGGAGATGCCAATCCGGAAATCTCTGCTGTATTCGCAGGCAGATAATATAAATTATAGCCAGCGTGGGAAGCATTTCTGGATAGGGGGAGTATCTTTGTCCCGTTCTCCGGTATCTGAACGGTATCGGTGTCGGAATAGATATTGGTATTATTCGATTTCTGCTGATAGGCTGTTACCCGCGAGGGGTTTTCTGCTTTTTCGCTAAATCCGTATGGCCTCAGAATGGAGATTGCCTGTTCCAGCGTGATGTAGTCCCGGTTGTAATTTGTCCAGCCTTCAGTACCGTCCCAGTTATTATACCAGCCGGTTCTGGTGCTGCCGACGCAGACCCATTCGCCGTCGATACAGACGTAATAGTCGACCGGAAGCTTGTTGGGGCCGATGTCCGTCGGATTTCCTGCGGCATAGGTGGCCGTGACCACACTGCCGACAACCGAGAAGCCGTCCTGCATGTGCGTGAAGCTCGTCTCGCCGGTCTGCGACTGCTCGGTGGTGACGTCCAGAAGCTCCGTGCCGTTCTGGCCAAAATGGACGGCCCTGCAATCGGTGGCGTTGCCGGTATCCACGCTTTCATCGTAGATGATGGTCACTTCGACCGGCGCGGCAGGTTCATATTCAACGCCGTTCAGCACAAAGGAGATGTCCAGGAAGCGGGCAAATACCAGCGTCTGCGGCACGTCCTCGTCCGCGGCCTGGATGCTGGCGAGCGAACGCTCACAATAGGTGCGATAAGCAGGCGTGTCCGGTGCAATTTCGCGGGCCGTGAGCGTCACGCCCTCGGGAAGCTGTGCGTCCGCGCCGTAGCGCACCTGAACTGAGAAGCCGTCGCCCGTGTAGCTGAGCTCGGTCAGCTGCTGCGCCTGCGAGGCGTCAAAGCAGACGTCCGTGTGAATGTGTTCTTCGATGGGGCAATCGGCCGGGCAGGCATCGGTGTGTACATGACCGGTCTTGCCGCAGATAAATTCCTGCTCCGGCAGCTGCGCGTAGCCCAGAATGCGCGTGTCGGCCCATTCGTATTCGGTCTGGCGAACCGCGTCGGCGGTATTGCCCTCGATGGCTCTGACGCGTGCGGGCTCGGTATCAGTTGCGGGGAGATACTCCGTCACAAGACCGACGTGATCCGGAATGCCGCCGCTTTCCATGCTGAAGAAGATCAGATCGCCCGATACGGGGATGTACGGCGCCAAAGCGGGCTGGGCCGGGTCTTCGGGCTGTTTGGGGTGCGCTTCAAAGTAGTTCTGGCGCTGGGTAAGCAGCGTGACCCAGTTCTCACAGCCGGACTCGTACGGCAGCACGGCCTCGGGCAGCTCTGCGTAGTGCAGGCAGAACGAGACGAACATTGCACACCAGTCGCCGTAGAGGTCGCCGTACCACGCGCCGTAGCGCGTGTAGCCATTGGGCACGCCGGATGCGTCAAGGATATAGTTGCGCGCGCTTTCGGTGTAGCCAAGCTGGCTGCGCGCAACGGCCAGCACGTCCAGCCGGTAGTCATGCGTCAGGCGTACATCTTGCAGCGTCGCTTCCCACTGCGCCTGCGTCTCAACATCGGCCGTGGGGTCGCTGTTTGACTCGGGCTCCTCGGGCGCGTAGCAGTCATCCGTGTGGGTGTGCTCCTCGAGGCCGCAGGTGAGCTCCGGTTCCGGCTGCTCCTGCGTCACATGGAAGCAGGCTTCCGTATGGAAGTGTTCATAGGTCTCGGGCAATCCGCAGATCAGAACGCCGTCGTCATAGCAGGCGTCTGTGTGCGTGTGCAGGCGAACCTCGGGAATGCGGCAGGTGAGTTCGCGCGCAGTAACGGTCTGTTCTGCTTCCTCCTGACCGCAGATGAGCGTCTCGAGCTGTTCGTAGCAGCTGTCGGTGTGGAAGTGGGCCTCGGATTCTTCCAGAGCGCAGACGAGCGCGCCGGTCTCGTCATAGCATGCCCCACCGTGCGCGTGGCCCTCGGACTCTTCCAGCCCACAGGCAAGTTCGCGCGTGGTCTCATAGCAGCTCTCGCCGTGCACGTGGCCCTCGGGCACGGCCTCGCCGTAACACTCGTCCGTGTGCGTATGCAGGTAGATTTCAGGCAGCGGACAGACAAGCACGCCGTTTTCGTCGTAGCAGTCTGCGGTGTGCCAGTGCACAACATAATCGGCATAGCCGCAGACAGGCAAGCCGTCGGGGCCGTAGCAGTCTGCGCTGTGCACGTGTATACCCAGCCGGTCAAGGCTGCAGAAAAGCTCGCTGTGCGTCACGGGCTCCGGAACCGTGTAGCATGCATCGGAGTGCACATGTTCTTCCAAGCCGCAGATGACCTGCTTTTCCAGTGTGATGGCAGGAAGGATGAGCGCGTAGGTGGTCACAAATACCACCGCGCAGCCAAGTACGCCAATAATCTTCAGCCATAGCTTATGACGGCGCTTTTTCGCCAGAATGTCCGCCGTATCGGACAGCGATCTTCGCACGCAGCATACCTCCTGTTCTACTCAACCGATCCGAACCGTGAAAACGGCCAGACGCGGAAAATAATTCTGCCGACGATCTGCTCCTGTGCAACGCAGCCGACAGCCGTGTTGCGCGAATCCACAGAGGTGGAGCGGTGGTCGCCCATGACGAAGACTCTCCCGTCGGGCACCTGATAGGGCAGCTCGATGTTGCAGTCGCCCAATGCCTTCTGCGTCAGATACGGCTCGTCAAGAAGCGTGCCGTTGACGTAGACCGTGCCGTCTTCGTCGATATCGATCCAGTCGCCCGCGCTGCAGATCACGCGTTTGACCAGAATTTTATTGTTGTAATAAAAGGCCACGATATCGCCAGGCTCAAAATCGGACGTTTTCATGGACAAAATGATCTCGCCGTCTTTCAGCGTAGGCGTCATGGAGCTGCCATACGTCTGCAGCACGGGAAGCCACAGCGTGGCGACCAGCACCGCGACGGCGGCAACGGTAATAAGCGTATAGACGGTGCTTCGGAGCAACGAACGGTAACGGCTGCGGTAGCGGACCCTGCCCAGTTCCCGCTCAAGCTGCTGGGTGGTCGGCACCTGCATCTGTTTCTTTTTCATCGTGTTTCGGATGCCTCACGGACGGTTTTCAGCAGGCTGCGCAGTCCGGCCTGCTGCTCAAGCAGCTGATCGAGCCGCAGCTTGGCCTCGTTCCAGACGGCAGCGGATTTCTTCTCCGCCTCGCGCGTCATGGCCTCGCATTTGACGCGGGTCTGCTCTTCCAGCGCCTGACACTTCTGCTGCGTTTCGGCAAGCATCTGGTCGCACTTGCTGCGGCTCTCGGCCTCGCGCTTTGCGCAGACGGCCTCCTGCCTGCCGCTGAGCTCGCGGATATTTTCCAGGTATGCGTCGGCGGCCTGCTGCGCGGCGGAGAAGACCTGATTGAGCTGCATTGACGCTTCGGCGATGGAGCCTGCGTTATCCAGCAGGATCTGCCGGCTGGACAGCTGCGCATTCGCCTGCTGCAGCTGTGCGTGCAGCTCGTCGTTCTGGCGGCTCTGCTCAAGCAGCAGCTGCAGAAGCTCGGCGCGGTTCAGTTTTCGTAATTCTTTGTCAGTCATGAGGCTCACCTTCGCAGCAATCGCCTGGCGGCGCATGGACCTGTAAACGTTTCCAGGCGCAGTTAAAAAACAGTGGGGAAACCGTTTCCCCGGAGGAATACACTCAAAGAAAGTATAATACAATCAGGAGAAAAGTTCAATAGTACACTGTAAGAAAATTGTAAAAAACAGGAGAAAAATCGAAAAAAAGAAAGCGCCGCAGCGCCGTCCGGTGCGAACAATTGCGGCGACCGGAAATCCGGCCGCCGGTGGGTATTGTCAGAAGTACTGAACGCGCCTGCCGCGCGTCAGTCGCCGGTCTGCAGCAGCGGGCGGATGACGCCGCACGCCTCAAAGCGTGTGTCGCGCGAATCCGTGAGGAATACAATCTGCGCTGCCGTGTCGGAAAGCGTCTGATGCATGGCTTCCACGAGCCACGCCGCCTCGTCGGGCTCGTCGGAGGCGACAAAGATGCGGTCGGCGTATGCGGCCACGGCGGGCGCAGACGTGCCGAAGCAGACGCGGATGCCATTGCCGAAGAGGTTGTCTTTGATATTTTCCGCTGCGTCGAGCACCGCACCGTCGCGCGTGATTTCGTCGCTTGTCCAGCTGATGCGGTCGGAGTCGGGGAAGTAGAAGTTGTCGAAGAGCACCTCGTCAAAGCCCAGCTGCGAAAGCTCCAGCGCGATGGAACTCAGATAACCCTGCACGCCGTTGCTATAGGGATTGAGCCAGTAGCAGCCGTTGTCGTCGGTCCACAGCGCACCGGAGTAGAGCGGCAGGCCCTCAGACTGGTGCGCCAGCGCGTAGACCGGGTCGGAAAACGCGGGAACGCGTGCGATGACAGTGAGATCCTGCCGCGCGGTCAGACTCTTGATGAGCGCGTCGACCCTGGTAATATCGACCACGTCCGCGCTGGCTGTGTCCGCACCGGCAAGCTCGGTGGAGTAGTAGAAGTTGCCGTAGATGCTCTTGACGTCGATGACGACGGCGTTATAGTCGTCGGATTCGTCCAGCGCCGCGCGCACGGCATCGATGTCGTTTGCGAGCATCCGCGTGGAGATATAGTAGCCCGTGAGCTTCTGCATCGGCTGCTCGCCGTCGGGTGTCTCGGCCTGCGCGTCGAGCACTGTTTCAAACGGGTACTCCGCCGGGTCGGGCGCTTCGGCGATATTGCCCGTGGGCGCGAGCTTCTGCGTGAAGTCAAAGTGCACCGCGCCGTCTTCGTACACGACGTAGCGGCCGAGGTAGATGAACCGGCACAGCAGCAAAAGCAAAAGCCCCACGGCCACGCAGAGCGCGATGAGAAGCGCGCGCCGGACCGCGCGCTTGTTGCGGTAGGAAAAGATACGCAAGCGTCAGCCCTCCTTGCCGTTACGCCAGAGCCGCGCTGATCTGGCACCAGTCATCCTGCTGGTGCGCAACAAGGATCTGCATGCCGGCGTGTTCAATCGCGGCCTGCACCTCTTCCAGACGCGTGTCTAAAATACCGGAGCAGATGAATACGCTGTCGGGCTTTAAGAAGTTCGGTACGACCGGCGCGAGCGGGATGATGACGTCGGCCACAATATTGGCCAGAACCACGTCATAACCGGTACCAAGCCGCTCCATCATGGCTTTGTCTGCAATCACGTCGCCGGTGACGGCGGTGAAGCGGCCGGCGCCGAGACCGTTGATGGCGGCATTCTGCCGGGCAATGTCCTCGGCCTTGGGGTCGATGTCCACACCCACGGCGCACGACGCGCCGAGCAGCAGCGCCGTGATGGAGAGGATACCGCTGCCGCTGCCAAGATCCAGCACGCGTTCGCCGCCCTGAATGGCGTGCTCGAGCTCGACCATGCACATCTGTGTCGACGCGTGCGCGCCGGTGCCGAAGATCATGCCGGGGTCGAGCAGAACCTCGATGCGCCCGTCGGGATTTTCGGGGTGCAGCCATTCTGGCACGACCAGCAGCTTATCGCCGATGGGAAGCGGTTTATAATATTGTTTCCAGTTGTTTTCCCAGTCCTCGTCCTTGACGTTTTCCAGCTTTACCTCCAATGAGCCGAATTCGACCGATGGATGCTGCGCGCGCAGCAGCGCCAGCTGCTCTTTGAGCATGGCGATCTGCTCCATCGCGTCCGGGCCGTCGGTCAGATACAGTTTGATCCGGCTGACGCCGCGCATGCTCTTTGCAAGAGACTCATCGACATAGTCCCAATACTGGCGGTTGGTCTCCAGAAAATGATGGAAATCCGCCTCATCGTCAATGATGAAGCTGTCAAAGCCGAGAACGGTCAGCCGGTCAGCCACGAGCTCGATCGCCCTGGATGTGGTATGGATACTGACTTCAATCCACTGCATGAAACGCCTCCTGCTTCGCGCCGCAGCGCGAAGACTGCAATCGTTTTTCACATTCTATATAGTTTACATGAAACGCGGCAGAATAACAAGTGGGATTTTATTCGCATGCTTCAAAACCGTCTGCGGTTTTGAAGAAGGGGCATTTCAGAAGAAAGTTTTACTTTTTGCTGCAAGTGCGCTATAATAGCAAAAAACCGGCTGCGCGGCCGGTATGGACAAGGAAGGAACTATGGAACAACGCATTGAGATCCTGCCCGGCGTTTTTTTGACGGCGGTGCAGACCGATAAGTTTAAGACAGGCTGCTTCAGCATCAATTTCCTGCGGCCGATGTGCCGTGCCGAGGCAAGCATGAACGCGCTCATCCCCAGCGTGCTGCTGCGCGCGAGCGAGCGCTACCCCGACATTCCCAGCATCTCCGCGCGGCTAGACGAACTGTACGGGGCGAGCATGGGCACGCTCGTGCGCAAAAAGGGCGAGGTGCAGCTGGTGGGTTTTTTTGCCGATTTTATCGAGGATGCGCTGACCGGCGAGCCGGTCTTTGTGCCGGTGTTGGAGTTTATGGCGGAGATTTTGCTGCATCCGCTGACGAAGAACGGCCATTTCGTGCCAGAGTTCGTCGAGGGGGAGAAGCGCAATCTCTCAAACGCCATTGCCGCGCGCATCAACGACAAGCGCAGCTACGCCACCTCGCGCCTTTTGCAGACCATGTGCCGGGAGGAAGCCTACGGCGTGCCGCGTCTTGGAGAGATGGAGGACGTGGCCCGCGTGGGCGCGGAAGGCCTCTACGCGCACTACAAAAAAGTACTGGCCGAATCGCAGGCGGAGCTGTTCTACATGGGCAGAAAAACGCCGCACGAAGCGGCTGAATGCCTGCAGCGTGTGCTTTCCGCGCTGCCGCGCGCGCAGGCGTTTATGCCTGTGGGCACCGTGCAGGGCCCCGCGCCCGCCGCGCCGCGCGAGGTGCGTGAGGCGCTTGACGTGACGCAGGGAAAGCTCTGCATCGGCCTTCGCACCGGCTGCACGGTGCGCGATGAGAGCTATCCCGCGCTTTTGATGCTGAACGCCATCTACGGCGGCGGCGTGACGAGCAAGCTCTTTCAGAACGTGCGTGAGCAGATGTCGCTCTGCTACTACGCCGGATCGTCCATTGAGAAGTTCAAGGGCGTGATGGTGGTATCGGCCGGAATTGAATTTGACAAATATACCACGGCGAAGGACGAAATCCTGCGCCAGCTGGAGCTCTGCCGCGCGGGCGAGATCACGGATGAGGAATTTGAAGCTGCGCGGAGGTATATCCTTTCCGAGCTCAAACTTGCACAGGACAGCCCCGGCAGGCTCGACGATTTCTATATGGGCCAGGTCGTGGCGGGCCTAAGCGGCACGATGGACGAGCTGGCGGACAGCGTCCTTTGCGTGAGGAAAGACGACGTGGCCGCTGCGGCGCGCAGGCTGCAGCTGGACACCATCTACTTCCTGGAGGGGGAGAACACATGATACGAAAAGACTTCCCCGCCGTGGGTGAGCATTATTTTGAGCAGCAGCTGGAAAACGGGCTTCTGGTGCGGGTGATTGAGAAGCCCGGCTTTGCCAAGCGCTATGCGTTTCTGGCCACCAACTTCGGCTCCATCGATACCAGCTTTACCGCACAGGGCAAGGCGCACCGTGTGCCCGACGGCGTGGCGCACTACCTTGAGCATAAGATGTTTGATCTGCCCGCGGGCAACGCGATGGACCGCTTCGCGCAGACCGGCTGCGGCAACAACGCCTTTACAAGCTATGCGATGACGGTGTACTATATCGAGTGTACCGACCGGTTTGAGGAAAATCTGAAAACGCTGCTGGAAATGGTCATGACGCCGTATTTTACGCCGGAGAGCGTAGAAAAAGAGCGCGGCATCATCGCGCAGGAGATCAGAATGTATGACGACAGCGCCGACAATGCGGTGTATGAGAATCTGTTTTCCGCCGTGTTCCGGCACCATCCGGTCAGGCGTTCCATCGCCGGTACGGTAGAGAGCATCACGGACATTACCCCGGAAATTCTGTACGACTGCTACCGCGCGTTCTACGCGCCGGAGAACATGATGCTGTGCGTCATGGGCGATGTCGATGCCGCGCAGGTCATTGCGCAGGCAAGCGCGCAGACGCCGCACACCGTGCCCGCGCAGCTGCCCGTGCGCGACTACGGTCCCGATGAGGCGCTTTCGGTCGTGCAGCCGCGCATCGAGGCGCAGATGGAGGTGTCGATGCCGTCGTTTTCCATCGGCTTCAAATGCAAAAGCGCGCCCTATGGCCCGGAGCGGATGCGCCGCGAGCTCATCGGGGATTTTGCGGCGGAGCTGCTCGCCGGTGAGTCTACGGCGCTGTATGCAAGGCTCTATGACGAAGGGCTCATCGACTCGGACTTTTCCATCGGCTATGAGCAGATCAAGGATGCGGCGCTGCTGGTCGCCTCGGGCGACAGCGATGACCCCGACGCGGTCTATGCCGCACTTTTGGAGCAGGCGGAGAGAATTGCCCAGGAAGGCGTCGACCGCGCGCATCTGGCGCGGCTGAAAAAATCGGAGCTGGGCAGACGCCTGCGCGGCCTGGACGGCTTTGAGGGCACGTGCTACCGCATGTGCGCGTCGTATTTTGACGGCGCGGAGTATTTTGACTATCCGTCGGTGATCGAAGCGATTACTGCGGAGGATGTGGAACTTTTTCTGCGTGAGACCGTCAAACCATCACAGGCGGCGATCTCCATCATCTATCCAAAGGAAAAAAAGGAGGAATGCATATGTTTTTAACGTCGCCCATCACGTTTCCCAATCTGGGAATCTCGGTAGACCCAAGTCCGGTCGCATTGCGCGTGTTCGGCAAGGACATCTACTGGTACGGCATCATCATCGCCGTCGGCTTTGTTCTGGCGGTTGTGTATATGATGTACCGCTCGAAGGACTTCGGCGTCACAAGTGACGATACGCTTGACCTCGTCTTGTGGACGGTGCCCATCGGCGTCATCTGCGCCAGACTTTATTACTGCATCTTCTACTGGGAGCTGTACGCGGACAATCCCATCTCCATGCTCTACATCTGGCAGGGCGGACTTGCCATCTACGGCGCGGTCATCGGCGGCGCGGTCACGGTTGTCATCGTGAGCAAGGTCAAGAAAATCAAAACAGGCGTGTTTCTCGACCTCGCGTCCATGGGCGTGCTGATCGGCCAGATCTTCGGCCGCTGGGGCAACTTCATGAACCGTGAGGCGCACGGCAGCGTGACGGACTCCTTTTTCAAAATGGGCCTTGTGGACGCGGCCGGACAGGTGACGTACTACCATCCGACGTTTTTATATGAGTCGGTCTGGAATCTGGTGGGCTTCATCGGCATCCACTTTTTGTCGAAAAAGAAGCGGAAGTTTGACGGCGAGGTGTTTTTGCTCTACATCGGCTGGTACGGTCTTGGCCGGGCGTGGATCGAGGGGCTTCGAACCGACAGCCTGATGCTGTTTTCCACCGACATCCGCGTCAGCCAGCTTGTGGCCATTGTCTCGTTTGTGGCAGCAGCCGCGGTTCTGGCGTATGTGCTGCTGAAGAAGAAGCCAAACCCGGATGATCTGCTTGTCAACGTCCGTGCGCGTGAGGCGGCGGAGGCCGCCAGGGCTGCTGTGCAGGCAGAAGAAAGTGACAATTTGTAAACAATTTGCAAAATTCTGCTGAATACCCTTCCAAGTGCGGAAAAATGTGGTATGATAGCAGGTAGAATGAACGTATGAAAGGAGCACAACCATGAACTTTTCTGAAAATCTGGAGAATGCCCGTAATTTTGCTGTGAACGCCGCGCAGGTCGCTGCGCAGAAGGCCAAGGTGCTGGCCGCCATTGCCAAGGCGAACGTCACCATCTACGCCGAAGAGGACAAGATCCGCAAGGCCGAGCTGCAACTCGGCAAGCTCTACTACCGCGACTATGCCGTGGGCGAGGAGATGGACAACGCCGAGTATCTGCCGTGGTGTGAGAAGATCGACGAGTCGAAGAAGCTCATCGCCGAGCTCAAGGACTCGATTGATGACATGAAGGCCGGTATGGCAAACGACGCCGACGTGGCCGAAGCCGCCGGCGAGACTGCCGATGAAGAGCCGAAAGCCGAAGAGCCTGTCGTCATTGAGCTCTCCGGTGATGACGAGCCGAAGGCGGAATAATCGCGGATTCCCCACACGGGCGCAGCAATCATGCTGCGCCCGTGTTTTTCGCCTGTCGGAGACTGACGAAAAGTGTCCAAACGGAGTCATTTCCGCAAAATGATGATACCATATGGTATCATTTTTACGGTGATTATGATGTATTTTCCAAGACTCCGGGACAGCCGCGAGGATGCCGACAAAACGCAGCAGCAGATCGCAGACTATCTGAACATGCAGCGCAGCGTCTACCGCCGCTATGAACTGGGCGAGCGCGAGATCCCCGTCTGGGCGCTCATCAAGCTGGCGGAATACTACCACGTGACGACCGATTACCTGCTCGGTCTGACGCCGAAACCGTAATGCGCAGGCTGTGTATGTTTGCCGCCGGCTTCGCGGCGGCCATTGTGGGCTGCGTGCTTCTGCAGCCCGGCAGCACGGTATGGCTCGCGGGCGCGGTATTCGCGGCCGTGAGTTTTGGCGCGTTCTTTTTGCGCGGGCGCATGGCGCGGCGCATAGCGATTTGCTGCATGGGCCTTTGCGTGGGGCTTTTCTGGTATGCGGGCTACACGCAGATCTTCGTCGCGCCAGCCATGCGCGCAGACGGACAGACGCTGCGGCTCAGCGCAGTGGCGGCGGACTATCCCGAGTCCACGCGGTACGGCGCTTCGGTCGCGGCCGAGGTGCAGCTCGAAGGAAGGCGCTATGATGCGGTGATCTACCTGCGCGGGCAGGCGCCCGAGATCCGCCCGGGAGACACGCTGCAGCTTGACGCGCTGCTGCAGCTGACAGACGGCGAACGGAGCGAAGCGGGTATGTATCTGCGTTCGCGCGGCGTGCTGCTGCTGGCAAAGGCGCGCTCTGCCGTTTCCATCACCCCGGGCGGCGGGATTCCTGCGCGGATGCTTCCGGCCCGCTTGGCACATGCGCTCAGGCAGAAGATCGCAGCGCTCTTCCCGGCGGATACGGCGGGCTTTCTTGCCGCGCTTCTCACCGGACGGCGAAGCGGGCTGCCGGCTGAGGCACAGACCGGGCTGAGCATTGCGGGCATCTATCATGTCGCAGCGGTGTCTGGTATGCACGTCTCCATTCTGCTTGGTATGATCGTGCTTCTGTGCGGCGCCAGACGGCGTCTGGCTGCGGCGGTTGGCGTGCCTGTGGTCGTGCTGTTCGTGCTGATGACGGGCGCACCGGCGTCCGCGGTACGCGCCGGATGCATGCAGGTTTTGCTGCTGCTCGCGCCGCTGGCCAAACGGGAAAACGACATGCCCACGTCTATCATGGCCGCTCTGACACTGCTGCTGGCGGCCAATCCGTGGTCGGCGCTGGATGTGGGCCTGCAGCTGTCTTTTACCTCGATCACGGGAATTCTGCTCTTTTCAGGCCCCATCTACCGGCAGGTGGCAGGCTGGAAATGGCTGCGGCATTTACTGCGGAAAAAGACGCCGCTCTCGTGGCTGGCGCGGACGATGGTGTCGTCGTTTGCCTGCTCCATCGGCTCTCTGGCGCTGTCTTTGCCGCTGTCGGCGGCGTATTTTCGGATGGTCTCAATCGCCGCGCCTGTCACCAACGTGCTGTGTCTGTGGGCGGTGACGCTCCTGTTCCCGGCGGGACTTGTGGTCTGCCTCGCGGGCTTCGTGCTGGGGCAGTTGATGCTCGGCCCGGCGTGGGTCGTTTCATGGCTGGCGCGGTATGTGCTGGGCGTGTGCGCGCTCATCAGCCGCGTCCCGCTTGCGGCGCTGTATCTGGAAAACGGATATCTGTGGGCGCTTGCGGCAGTATATTACCTGGCGGTGCTCGGCTATGCGCTCCGGCCGGAGGCGGGCGGCAAACGTCTCGCAGCGGCAGCGCTTGCGGCGGCCTTCGCCGTGGGGCTCACGCTTTGCTATCTGGATTACCATCTTCCTGATTTTACGTTTACTGCGCTGGACGTGGGGCAGGGTCAGTGCCTGATCTACAACTGCGGCACGCAGACCTGTTTGATCGACTGCGGCGGCGATGAAGATGACAGTGGCGAGCTTGCTGCGCGGTTTTTGCAGGCAAACGGCGAATACCGCGTCGAGGCGCTGGTTTTGACGCATTATGACGCCGACCATGTTAACGGCGTGTGCCAGCTGCTGCGCCGCGTGCACGTCAATACGCTGTATCTGGCCGATACGGCGGACGCGTCCGGTCTGCGCGCGCAGATTGAGTTACAGGCGAAAGCGGCGGGCAGCGCGCTGGTCTATGTCCGCGAGGACATGCAGATTCCGCTTGGCAAGGCGGAAATACAAATTTTTGCGCCCGTTTCCGACGATTTTGACAACGATTGCGGACTTTCATGCTTGGCATCCAACGGAAAATATGATATTCTGATTACCGGCGATATGACGCGGCAGGCGGAATGGCGGCTCATGTCTTTGCACGAGCTGCCGGATGTCGAGCTGCTCGTGGCCGGGCATCACGGCGCGAAGACGTCTACCAGCGAGGCGCTTCTGGCGCTGACGCAGCCCGAGACCGTGCTGATCTCGGTGGGGAAGGAGAATTCTTTCGGCCACCCGGCAAGCCAGACGCTTGACCGGCTCAGGCAGGCGGGTGCGGCCGTCTACCGCACGGATGAAAACGGAACGATTACCATCAGAGGGTGACACAGTGGCAAGAAAAACCGACGATGCTGCGTGCACGTCCGCGCTGCAGCAGCTCAAGGCTGACCTCAAGACCGGCCAGCTGAAAACGCTATACGTGCTCTACGGCGAGGAGGGGTATCTGCGCGAATGCTATGAGAAGCTGCTCGTCAAAAAGCTGACCGACGGTCCGGCTGGCGATTTTAACTATCACCGCTTTACCGCCGACACGCTCACGCCCGAGGCGCTGGCCGAGGCCGTGGAGGCCATGCCCATGATGGCAGACAGGACGCTGGTGCAGATTGACGACGTGGACCTGTTCAAGCAGCCAGAGTCGCAGCGCGAGCTCTACCGCGCGATTTTAGACGACATCCCGGACTACTGCTGCGTTGTGCTGGTCTACGACACGGTGGAGTTCAAAATCAATGGCCAGATGAAAAAGCTGGCCGAGACGCTGAAAACCAAGGCGCAGCTCGTTGCGTTTGCCAAACGCAGTGAGCGCGAGCTGTCCGACTGGATTGCCCGGCAGCTGAGGAAGCATGAAAAGACCATTCAGCCAAGGCTCTGCGAATATCTCATCTTCATCACCGACGGCATGATGAGCACGCTTGGCGGCGAGATCGAAAAAATCGCGGCATACGCAAGCGGGCCGGAGATTCAGAAAAGCGATATCGACGCCGTGGTCATCCCAGCGCTCAGCGCGCAGACGTTTGATATCTCCAACGCCATTGCAAACGGCGACTATGCTCTGGCGCTGGAGAAAACGCAGACGCTTTTTGCCATGCAGGAAAGCTGCATCGGCATTCTCGGCGCTATCGGCGCGCAGATCAGAAGGCTCTATTATGCCAAGACAGTCGCGGCCAGCGGCAAGGGCCAGCAGGCGCTCATGAGCCTGACCGGTATGCAGAGCTATGCCGCAAGCCGCACCATGTCAGCTGCGGGAAAACTTTCGGCCGAGTTCTGCCGCAAGGCGGTGGAGCTGTTTCTTGCCGCCGACGAGCAGATGAAGTCGAGCTATGATGATCCGGAGCGGATTCTGGAGCTTTTCATTGTGCAGCTTTCCGCGGAGGCGCGCCGTGGTTAAGGTCAGGCAGGCCATTGTGGTCGAGGGTCGGTACGATAAAAACGTGCTCAGCCAGATTGTTGACGCGCCCATTTTCTGCACGAACGGCTTCGGCGTGATGAACGACCCGGCGCTCACGGCGCTTTTGCGCGAGGCGGCGGAGAAGCGGGGACTCGTCATTCTGACCGATTCCGACGCGGCGGGCTTCGTCATTCGCAACTATTTAAAGAGCTGCATCCCGAGTGAGCATCTCCTGCATGCGTATGTGCCGGACGTCCGTGGCAAGGAAAAGCGCAAGCGCACACCGGGTAAGGAAGGAAAGCTCGGCGTAGAGGGGATGCCGCCCGCTGTGATTCTGCAGGCGCTCAAAGATGCGGGCGCGGCGCTGGACGGCGAGACGGCGGAGGCCTCACCCGAGCCCATCACAAAACAGGATCTTTATGCGCTGGGCCTGACGGGCGGGTCAAACAGCAGCGAAAAGCGTGCGGCGCTTTTAAAGCAGCTGCGCCTGCCCGAGCATATGAGCACCAACGCTTTATTGCAGGCGCTGAATCTGCGCTTTGCACGCGCGGAATTTCTGGCGCGTTTTGAGAAAACAGAGGAAGAATCATGATCGATATTTCGGTACAAAACCTCGTCAAGAGCTTTGACGCGGACGAGAATATTTTAGACGGCATCACGTTTGATGTGCAGTCCGGCGAGCGGGTGGGTCTGCTCGGCAAAAACGGCGCGGGCAAGACGACGCTTTTTAAAATCCTCACCGGCGAGCTGGACTATAACTCCGGCGCGGTCGTCTTTGCGCCCAACAAAAAGGTGGGCCTGATTTCGCAGATTCCGCACTATCCCGCGGGCTATACCGTGGACGACGTGCTGCACACAGCGTTTGCAGAGCTCGAGAAAATCAAAGCACAGATGCACGAGATGGAGCAGCGCATGACTGCGCACACGCCCAGGGACATTTTGCAGCGCTATGACGCGCTCACAAGCCGTTACACCGTGGGCGGCGGGTACGAGATGGACACCGACACGGATAAGATCTGCAACGGCCTTGCCATTACGCCGGCGCAGCGCGCGCAGGCATTTGACAGCCTGTCGGGCGGAGAAAAAACGCGCGTCAACTTGGCAAGGCTGCTGCTGGAAAAGACGGATATTCTGCTGCTTGACGAGCCGACCAACCATCTGGATATGCACAGCGTCGAGTGGCTGGAGGACTATATCCAGAAATTCAAGGGCACGGTGCTCGCCATTTCGCACGACCGGTTTTTTCTTGACCGCGTCGTAAGCCGCATCGTGGAAATCCACGACGGCAAGGCTGAGTTCTACAGCGGCAACTACTCGTTCTATGTGCAGGAGAAGCAGGCGCGCTTTGAGCTGCAGCTCAAGCAGTATGAAAAAGAACAGGCCAAGCTCGGCCAGCTGGGCTTCACGCTTGAGCGCATGAAGGGCTGGGGCATCAACAACCGCACGCTCTACCGCCGCGCCATGTCCATCCAGCACCGCATGGAGCGCATCGAAAAGACCGAGCGCCCCACACAGGACAAGACCATGCGCGCCCGCTTTGCTGAGCGGTCGTTCTTTGGCGACGAGGTGTTGTCGGTCAAGGGCCTCGGCAAGGCCTACGGCGGCAGGACGCTGTTTAAAGACGTGGAGCTGCAGGTGGCTGGCGGCGAGCGCATTGCGCTTCTTGGCGACAACGGCACGGGCAAGACGACGTTTCTGCGCGTGCTTCTGGGGCAGGAGGCCGGCGCCGGCAGGATTAAGTTCGGCCCCACGGTCAAGTGGGCGTATCTTGAGCAGACGATCCATTTTTCCCATCCCGAGCGGACGCTGCTCGACACCATGCTCTACGAAAAGGGCTGCACGGTGCAGACCGCGCGCGACCGGCTGGGCGCGTTCCTCTTTGAAGGCGAGGACGTGTTCAAAACCGTCGGGAGCTTGTCGGGCGGCGAGCAGAGCCGGCTGCGGCTTTGCATGCTGATGGACGAGAAAATTAACCTTCTCATTCTCGACGAGCCGACGAACCACCTCGACATCGCCTCGCGCGAGTGGGTGGAGGATGCGCTGGAAGAATACGAGGGCACGCTCATCTTTGTCTCGCACGACCGCTATTTTGTGGGCAAGTTCGCCACACGCGTGTGGGAGCTGGAAAACGGCACCATCCGCGACTATCCCTGCGGGTATGAAAAATACCGATCGATCAAGGCGCACGAGCAGATGGCCCAGCAGGCCCAGCCGAAAGAGAAAAAAGAGCGAAAGCCAAAGATCAAAGGCGCAAATGGCAAGAGTCTGGAAAAGCAGGTGCGCGCACTTGAGCGTGAGATCGAGGCGCTGGGGCAGAAGATTGCCGAACTTGATGGACAGATCGAGGCCTCTGCCACCGACTATCAGGCGCTCACGCAGCTGATGGAGGAAAAGACGCAGACCGAGGAAACGCTCTCGGCGCGGATGGACGAGTGGGAGACGCTTTCCCTGCAGCTGGAGGAACAGGTATGACACGTTTGATCTTTGCCGGCATATTTGCTGTTCTGGGCCTTGTGCTGCTCTTTGTCCCGTTTCATGTGGCGACCACGGGCGTGTGCTTTCTGGCGCTGGCCGTGATGCTGGGCGCATTGTATCTGCTCAGGGGAAGGCCGAAGGTTCGAAAGCTCCGCATTGCGCTCACGGCGGTTACCATCGCGGGTGTGCTGGTGATGCTCGGGTGCGTAGGGTATATCGATATTGCCGGGCGCGATGACGATGTTTCCGCCGGAGCGCCCGAGTTTGTGGTGGTGCTGGGTGCGCAGATCCACGGAGACCAGCCTTCGCGCACGCTGCGCGAGCGGCTGGATCTGGCGTATGACTATCTGATGGAGCATCCGGACGCGGCCTGCATTGTCACGGGCGGTCAGGGCCGGGATGAGACATGCACTGAGGCGTATGTCATGCACAAATACCTTCTGGAAAAGGGCGTGGAAGAAAGCCGCGTCGTGATGGAAAGCGCTGCCTGCAACACGCGCGAAAACCTCATCTTTTCGCGTGAGCTGGCGCAGCAGCTGGGCGTGGACACCGAAAGCGTGCTCATCATCACGAGTGAATTTCACCTCTGCCGGGCAAAATATATCGCCGGTACGCTCGATATGCGCGCGTATGGGCTTGGCAGTACGACCACGCCGTGGGTGCTGAAGGTCTGCTACGAGCTGCGCGAGGTCTTTGCCTTCGTCAAGGCGTTTGCGCAGGCAGGTTGATTTTCCTGCCAACAGAGAGTAGAATAAAACAAATGCGAAAAAAGGAGCGTTTTTGCCATGAGTGAATCGTGCAGCGGCAGCTGCGAAAGCTGCGCGCAGAACTGCGCCGACCGCAAGGCCGAGAGCCTTCTGGCGCCTGCCAACCCCCATTCGAATGTAAAAAAGGTCATCGCCGTCGTCTCCGGCAAGGGCGGTGTGGGCAAATCCACCGTCACGTCGATGATGGCGGTCGCAATGCAGAAGCTGGGCTACAGGACGGCCATTCTGGACGCGGACATCACGGGCCCCTCCATTCCCAAGGCGTTCGGCCTGCATGAGCCGGCCATGGGCGACGACAACGGCATCCTGCCCGCCGTCACAAAGAGCGGCCTCAAGGTCATGTCCATCAACCTTCTGCTTCCCAGCGAGACGGACCCCGTCGTCTGGCGCGGGCCTGTGGTCGCGGGCGCGGTCAAGCAGTTCTGGACAGATGTGTGCTGGGGCGATGTGGACTATATGTTCGTGGATCTTCCGCCCGGAACGGGCGACGTGCCGCTGACGGTGTTCCAGTCGCTGCCCGTCGACGGCGTGATACTGGTCACATCGCCGCAGAGCCTTGTTTCCATGATCGTGGAGAAGGCCGTCAACATGGCGCGCATGATGAACGTGCCGGTCTACGGCTTCGTGGAAAACTACAGCTATTTCCGGTGCCCCGACTGCGGCAAGCACATTGAGATTTTCGGCAAGAGCCATCTGGACGAGGTCGCGCTGTCGTATTCGCTGCCCGTGCTGGCAAGGCTGCCGATCGACCCGCAAGTTGCGGCAAAATTCGACGCAGGCGAGATGGAACAGGCCGACGTTTCTGGCGTTCTGCCTGCCGCGGAGCTCATTGCAAAGGCATAGACAAAATCGGAACGCTTCTTGTGAAGTGAACCCCAAAAGTTAGACATTTTTTGAATTAAGCGGCCTGAAGGGTCTGATATCTGTGTTGAGCAGGTGTCAGGCCCTTCAGTTTAAGCTTG
>SFHJ01000019.1 GCA_004555655.1 Clostridiales bacterium | reverse complement strand
CCATAAGCGTCTCCCTCCAAGTGCTTGTCAACGACGGTACATAAATCCCGCGTCAACACATAACAAAAACCTTTCACCAAGGTGACATCACCGAAATCCTGCATGTCTGCCAATTCCATCATGCCCGCGGATTAACCGCGTTTATTCTACCACAAGCTGCCGCCGGTTGTCAACGCGTGCCGGAGACGGCGAATTTACGGCAGCGCATTGCTTTTTTCCGCGCCAAATGCTATGATAGGCGTAAAGATTTAATAAAGACAGAGCCAATCTGGTATTAAGATCTTATTAGCGTTTGCATTCTGGGGGATTTGAGATATGCAGATCGTCATCGTCGGCGACGGAAAGATCGGCAGCACGCTGGCCGAGCAGCTTTCGCGCGAAGGACACAATATAACGATCATCGACCGCAGCGGCGCGCCGCTGCAGCAGACGTCGGAGGATCTGGACATTCTCTGCGTGGAAGGAAACGGCGCGACCTGCGCCACGCAGAAGGAGGCGGGCGTGGACACGGCGGATCTTCTCATCGCCGTCACGGCCTCGGACGAGCTGAATCTTCTGTGCTGTCTGGTGGCGAAAAAGCTCGGCGCGTCGCATACCATTGCGCGCGTACGCAATCCGGAATACCTGTCCAGCCTGTCCCTTATTACTGACGATCTGGGCCTGAGCCTGTGTGTCAATCCCGAGCTGGCCTGCGCCACGGAGATCGCGCGCAGCCTGCGTATCCCGTCGGCCATCAAGACCGACACCTTCGCCAAGGGTCATGTGGAGCTTCTGAAGTTCCAGCTCCCGGCGGGCTCCATCCTCGAGGGACGGACGCTTATGGAGCTGCCTTCGCTCGTGCGGGCAAAGCTGCTGGTCTGCGCGGTCGAGCGCGGCGAGCAGGAGGTCTATATCCCCTCCGGCCAGTTCCGCCTTGCCGCGGGCGACCTGGTCAGCTTTGTCGCAAGCCTGCGCGACGCGCAGGCCTTCTTCCGCCAGACGCGTCTGGCCGCCAGCCCCATCCGCCAGGTCATTTTAGTTGGCGGCGGGCGCATCGCGTACTATCTGGCGCGGCAGCTGCTCGACGCGGGTCTCGGGGTGAAGATCATCGAATCCAATCACGCCCGCTGTGAAGAGCTGTCGGTTCTGCTGCCCAGGGCCACGATTCTGCACGGCGACGGAACGAGCGAGAACGTGCTGCTGGAATCCGGCATCGAACAGGCGGGGGCCTTCGCTGCGCTCACGGGCATTGACGAGGAAAACATCCTCATGAGCCTGTACGTGCGCAAGACGTGGCCGAAGATCAAGGTCATCACCAAGCTCATCCGCCACTCGTTCCAGAACATCATCGGCGCCATGGACCTCGGCAGCGTATATAACCCGCGCTACAGCGCGTCGAACCAGATCTGCCGGTACGTGCGCGCGATGCAGGCCTCCGCCGGTTCGACCGTTGAGACGCTCTATAAGCTGGTCGGCGGCAAGGCCGAGGCGCTGGAATTCCGCGCGGCCGAGGGCTCTGCCGTCTGCGGCGTGCCGCTGCAGCGGCTGCAGCTGAAAAAAAACCTTCTCATCGGCTGCATCAACCGCGGCGGGCGCATCCTCATTCCCAACGGCGGCGATACCATCGAGCCCGGCGATACCGTCGTGGTCGTGAGCGGTGTTACGGGCCTCAAGGCGCTCGACGACATTCTGGACAGGCGGAGAGCATAGGCCATGAACAGACGGATGATTCTATATATCCTCAGCACGATTCTGCTGATCGAAGCGGCATTTATGCTGCTGCCGCTGGCCGTGGCCGTCATCTACCGTGAAGCGTCCGGCTGGTACTTTTTGTATACCATTCTGGGCACGGCGCTGGGCAGCCTGCTTCTGCGCGTGCTGACCCGGCCGCGCCACAAGACCATCTACGCCAAAGACGGCCTGATCACCGTGGCGCTGAGCTGGATTATGCTCTCGCTCGTCGGCGCGCTGCCGTTTACGCTCTCGGGCGAGATCCCGAGCTATCTCGACGCCGTGTTTGAAACCGTCTCCGGTTTTACAACCACAGGCTCCAGCATCCTCACGGACATCGAAGCGCTCAGCCGCTGTATGCTCTTCTGGCGCAGCTTTTCGCACTGGCTGGGCGGCATGGGCGTGCTGGTGTTCATGCTGGCGCTGTTCAACTTGGAGGGCGGACAGGCAATCCACCTGCTGCGCGCCGAAAGCCCCGGCCCCACGGTGTCGAAAATGGTGCCGCGTATGGCCGACTCCACCAAAATCCTCTACGGCATCTATCTGGCGCTCACGGTCATTCAGGTGCTGTTTTACCTCGCGGGCGGGATGCCGCTGTTTGACAGCCTGTGCCACGCGTTCGGTACGGCCGGTACAGGCGGCTTCAGCGTCAAGTCTGCGTCCATGGGTGCATACAGCCTCTACGCACAGACGGTCACGACGGTGTTCATGATTCTGTTCGGTGTGAACTTCTCGGTATATTTCTTCCTGCTGCGGCACAAATTTGACCTTGTGTACAAAAATACCGAGCTGCGGTGGTATCTTCTCATCATTCTTTCCGCCGTTGTGCTCATCACGATCAATGTTCTGCCGCAGTTTCCCAGCTTCTATCAGGCGCTGCACCACAGCGCGTTTGCGGTTTCCTCCATCATCACGACCACGGGCTTCTGCACGGTGGACTTCAACCTCTGGCCGGAGTTTTCGCGCGTGATACTTGTGCTTTTGATGCTCGTCGGCGCGTGCGCAGGCTCGACCGGCGGCGGACTCAAGGTCTCGCGCGTCGTGATTCTGGTGCGCGCGGCACAGACCGAGCTCCGCAGGCTCGTGCACCCGCGTACGGTGAAGGTCATGATGATTGACGAAAAACCTGTCAGCCGCGATGTCGTTCGCGCTGTGAGCGGCTACTTTATGCTCTACGTGCTCGTCATGGTGCTCTCGGTGCTGCTCGTGTCGCTGGATAATTTCGACACCTCCACCACCGTCACTGCCGTTGTGGCCACGTTCAATAACATTGGCCCCGGTCTGGGCCTCGTCGGTCCCACGGGCAGCTTCGCGCAGTTCTCTGTCCTTTCCAAAATCGTTTTGTGTCTGGATATGCTCTTTGGCCGTTTGGAACTGTATCCGATGCTGATTCTGCTGCTGCCCGGCACATGGCGTAAAAACTAAATCATATCAATGTCCCGGCTGCTTCACACAGAAAGCAGCCGGGACGATGATTTATCCCTGATATTTCAGCGCGTAGAGCATCTTGGCGACCTCCGCGCGCGTGACCTGTCCGGTGGGGTTGAGCTTGCCGTTCGAGCCGCCGATGATGTTGCGCTCGATCATCGCAGCCAGCGATTCAGCCGCCCAGTCAGCCACGAGGCTCGCATCGGAGAACCGGCTGAGCGCCGTGCGGTCGGTCGCCTGCGTCAAACCCTGGCTGCGCGCCAGAATGACCATTGCTTCCTGCCGCGTGATGGTGGAGGTTGGATTGCCGTACAGCTTGCCATTCGAGCCCGAGCCGCCCACATAGCCCAGCGCATATGCCGCTTTCATTGCGTCCATCGCCCAGCCGGCTGTCTTGTCCGCATCCACAAACGGCAGCTGAACGGCGCTGTAGCCGCTCGTATCGACCTTCATGAAGCGCATCAGCGCCACCACGAACTCCTGCCGCGTCATCGAATCGTCCGGGCGGTAGTAAAGCTTGCCGTCGGCGCCGGGTGAGCCGGCCAGCACGCCGTCAAAGTACATCTCGCTCACATAGCTCTTGGCCCAGTGATCCTTCATGTCCGCGAACGGGTCGGCCGCAGCCACCGTCACAGGCAGTTCCACCGACGTCTGGCCATAGCTGACGGCGAGCATCCCCGTCAGCTTGCCTGCGGCATTTGCAGCGGTAAAGACGCCGTTTGCATCGACCGTGCCAATCTGTTCATCGCACTGCCACGTGAAGCACGCATCCTGCGCGGCGACCGCGCGGCCATAGCTCCTTGCGCTGGCTTTCAGATCTGTTTTTGAGCCGGCCGCCACGGTCAGCGTCTTCAGCGCCGTGGTGGTATCCTCCTTCAATACAGAGATCTCAGAAACCTGCCTGAGCACCGAAAGCGTTGCCTGCGCCGTCAAACCGCCCGCGCGGGCCGTCACGCGCACCTCGCCAGCGTTCGTCTCTTTGTCTACCGTAACAACGCCCTCGTCCGTGACTGTGCCGCCGGTGGCCGAGAAGCCCGCCGTGCCGGGCAGGGCTGCCGGCATATAGTTGCTGTCGGCAGCCTTGAGTGTGAGGCCGACCTTCGCGCCGGGCAGAACCGGCTGTGCATACGGATACAGATAGAGCTGCGTGGCCTGCCGGCTCAGCGTCTGCCTGCGCACCAGGTAGATAAAGTTCGCACACGGGCGCAGGCTGCCGTCGGCGGGCGTGTTCACCGTGACGCACGAGGCGTAGCCCGGATACTGCGCGCCCAGCGCGGTCGAGCCGCCGCCGTCGAGATTCAGCGCGATCACGCAGCCCTCTTTTTCCATTCGCTCGGCCAGCTCGGAGAGCGTCAGACCCTCGGAACGGTCGGCCTTCACGGCCTTATCCGCCGTGTACAGAACCAGCGTGCCGTCTTTTTTGAGGCCGGCCGCCGTTCTGGCCTTGCGCTCTTTGGCGGAGTCCAGCGTAAAGTCATCCAGTGCGCGGCCGTCTTCCACCAGAAGATCTCCGCCGCCGCAGGCATAGACCACGTCCTCCCAATCGTCCGCAACCGATGTCTCGATGAGCAGCTCATCGCCGGTTTTGAGCGACTGCAGCTTTTGCAGCACGCTTGCATACGCCGTACCCTCGGCAATCGAGAGCGCAAAGCAGCCGTCAGGGATGGGGCATGACGGCGTGGACGCCACGGTGCCCGTGACTCTGGCGCGGACCGTCCCGTCAAGGCTGAGCGCGCCGTCTTCGCCCTGCACCGGCTGCAGCACCACGTTGTAGGCCGGGACGGTGTTTTTCGTCTTGGCGTCATAGTCGGGCGAGTAGAGCCCAACGCCGTTTGTGAGCGTCAGGGCCTTGTTGTAAAACACGTTCGTCTGCGCGCCGTCGGGCGTCACGACCGCGATGTTCAGCTCCGGCGCACCGATAACGGCGCTGCCGTCCGCGTAAAAGCCGATGGCATAGCCCGAGCCGGACGAACGCAGCACGCCGTCCGTCACGATGATCCCATACGGGATGCCGGTGAGCATATCAAAAAACGAGCCGTTTACCGCCGCAACGACCGATAGCCCTGCGTCCGTCAGGTATTTGGCCGTCTGCGCCATGGTGCTGCGGCCATAGAGCGTGCTGCCGTAGGCCACCATGGGCCAGACCGTGTCGTCGGGCGTATATGTAATGATATGCTCGCGCACAAACGGCGTCACGCCGCTCGTATCGTCCTCCGGTGCCGTCAGCTCCCATCCGCCCGTGACGAGCGAGACATTGTCCGCCAACGGCAGCGTGGCCTTGTCGGCAGGGTCTTCCAATGCCGCCAGCGCGGTCGTGGCCAGCAGGCACACCGCCAGCGCAATCAGACCCAGCCGCCGTATTGTCTTTCTCATACGTTCAGCCTCACCTTTCTGAATTGTTTCTTTTCTGTAACCCAATGTTAACATAATCGTCGGAAAAAGTAAATGGATTTTTCTGTCTGTCAAGGTTTTTCTCTTGACAAGCCCCGTTGTATCGGGTATAATACTCTGGCTGTAAAGGGAAATATCTTGACAGGCGGGAGGCAGCGGCATGAAGCAGGACAAGTTTTCCATGACGCTCCTGTTTGACTACTACGGTGAGCTGCTGACCGAGAAGCAGAAGACCTGCTTCGATCTGTACTACAATCAGGACCTGTCTCTGAGTGAGATCGCCGCCGAGGCGCATATCAGCCGTCAGGGCGTACACGACACGCTGGCCCGGGCCGAGGCGCTGCTGGAAAACTTTGAGCAGAAGACCGGCTGCGTGGCGCGCGACGTGCGCGTGCGGCAGGCGCTGGCGGACATCTGCGATGCCGCCGAACAGCTGCTGCAGCTTCCGGATGCTGCGGCGCTCGCCGGTACGATTCTTGCCGCCGCCGGGCGGATAAAGGAGTAAGCTATGGCATTTGAAGGACTTACCGAAAAGCTGTCCGCCGCATTCAAAAAGCTGCGCGGGAAGGGCCGCCTTTCTGAAGCCGACGTCAAGGCGGCCATGCGAGAGATTCGTCTGGCGCTGCTGGAGGCTGACGTCAGCTATAAGGTCGTCAAGGATTTCATCAAAAAAACCACCGAACGCTGCGTCGGCACCGACGTGCTGGAGAGCCTTACGCCGGCGCAGATGATCGTCAAGATCGTCAATGAAGAGCTGACTGCGCTTATGGGCAGCGAGAATCAGAAGCTGAAGCTCGCCTCGCAGCCGCCCACGGTCGTGATGCTGGTCGGCCTACAGGGCGCGGGCAAAACGACAAACGGCGCCAAGCTCGCGGGCCTTTTCAAAAAGCAGGGCCGCAACCCCCTGCTCGTCGCGTGTGATATCTACCGCCCTGCCGCCATCAAGCAGCTGCAGGTAGTCGGTTCCCAGCTGGATATCCCCGTGTTTGAAATGGGCCAGACAAACCCTGTCGACATCGCAAAGGCCTCGATCGCGCACGCTGTGCGCCACGGCAACGACATGGTCTTTCTCGACACGGCAGGCCGCCTGCACGTGGACGAAGCGCTCATGGATGAGCTCAAGGCCATCAAGGCAGCCGTGAAGCCCACGGAGATTTTGCTCGTGGTCGACGCCATGACCGGCCAGGACGCGGTCAACGCCGCGCAGACGTTCAATGAATACCTCGACATTGGCGGCGTGATGCTCTCGAAGCTCGACGGCGATGCGCGCGGCGGCGCCGCGCTGTCTGTCAAGGCCGTCACGGGCAAGCCCATCAAGTTCATCGGCACGGGTGAAAAGCTCGATCAGATCGAGCCGTTCCACCCCGGCCGCATGGCGTCTCGCATTCTCGGCATGGGCGACGTGCTCACGCTCATTGAAAAGGCCGAGGCTGCGTTCGACGCGAAAAAGGCCGCCGAGCTTGAGCAGAAGCTCAAAAGCAGCAAGTTTACGCTTGCCGATTTCTACGACCAGCTCGTGCAGCTCAAGGGCATGGGCAGCCTGCAGGATATCGCCGGCATGATGCCGGGCATGAACGCGGGTGCGCTCAAAAACGCAACGATCGATGAAAAGGCGATGTCCCGTACTGAGGCCATCATCCAGTCGATGACGCCGTATGAGCGCGAAAATCCGTCCTGTCTCAATCACAGCCGCAAACGCCGCGTCGCGGCGGGCGCCGGCGTAAAGGTCGAGGAAATCAACCGCCTTCTCAAACAGTTCGACATGATGAACCAGATGATGAAGCAGTTTTCCGGCCCGGGCGCTTCGAAGAAGATGAAGCGTATGGGCAAAATGGGCGGCCTGCCGGGTATGCCGGGCGGCTTTGGCCTGTAAAGCGTCGTTTCGCCCGCCAGCTTTGGGAAAGGGCTTTACGAAATAGAAAAAGAAAGATTTTTTTGGAGGAATTTTACCATGGTCAAGATCAGACTCAGAAGAATGGGCGCCAAGAAGAACCCCTACTACCGCATCGTTGTCGCCGACTCCCGCTTCCCGCGTGATGGCCGCTGCATCGAAGAGATCGGCACCTACGATCCCAAAGCTGACTCCGCCGTCACCGTTGATGCCGAGAAGGCCAAGCAGTGGATCAAGAATGGCGCTCAGCCCACCGACACCGTCCGCGGCCTGCTGAAGAAGGCAAATGTTCTGTAAGCCGCAGGAGTACCGGCTATGAAAGAACTTTTGCTGTATATGGCAAAGAGCTTGGTCGACAACCCCGACAGTGTCCGCGTTGACGAGATCGAAGGCGACGGCGACACGACCGTTCTCGAACTGCGCGTCGCGCCCGAGGACATGGGCAAGCTGATCGGCCGTCAGGGCCGCATTGCCCGCGAGATCCGCACGATCATCAAGTCGGTTGCCCAGCGCACCGGCAAGAAGGTCACGGTGGAAATTGTAGACTGAGAAACAACTCGCGCGTCCGTCTGGATGCGCGAGTTGTTTTATTGTCTGCCGCGCGAAATCGGGCGCGCTTTTTCTTGATTGTATGGAAAAAAAACGCTATACTAAGAAAAAAGGAATTACTTTGGAGGCAAGGCATGAAACAGCAATTTCTCGAGGCCGGCAAGATCGTCAGTACACACGGCGTGCGCGGCGAGGTGAAAATTCTCCCCTGGGCCGATGACGCGGACTTTCTCGTCGGCCTGCCGCGTGTGTTTGTCGGCGGACGGGAATACGCCGTACAGCGCAGCCGCGTGCAGAAGACGTGCGTGCTCATGAAGCTGGCCGGGATCGACGATGTGGACGCAGCGGCAAAATTCCGCGACAAGACCGTCTGCATCAGCCGAACGGATGTCGCGCTGCCCGAAGGTTCTGTGTTCATTGCCGACCTCATCGGCCTGCGCGTCGTCACGGACACCGGCGATGAGATCGGAACCGTATCGGATATCATGACCATGCCCGGCAACGACGTGTACGTCGTGACCGGCAGCCGCGAATACCTCATCCCCGCCGTGCCTGAGTTCATTCTCGAGCGCAACCTGGACGCCGGCTTCGTGCGCGTGAAGCTCATCGAGGGGATGTAAGCCATGCGCTTTGACATTATGACGCTGTTTCCCGATGCGGTAGATGCGATGATGCGCTCCAGCATCCTCGGCCGCGCACAGAAAAAGGGCCTCATCACCATCTGCACGCATCAGATCCGCGACTATACCACAAACAAGCAGAACCAGGTGGACGACTACCCCTACGGCGGCGGACGCGGCGCGATCATGCAGTGCGACCCGCTGTATCACTGCTGGGCCGCGATTTTAGATGAGCTGGGCGCGCCTGCGCATACGGTCTATCTCTCGCCCTGCGGGCAGGTTTTCAATCAGGAAAAAGCAAAGCAGCTGCAGTCGGACTACGAGAACATCATCCTCGTCTGCGGCCACTACGAGGGCATCGACCAGCGCTTCATCGACGAGTGTGTGGATGAGGAAATCTCCGCCGGCGATTTCGTCCTCACGGGCGGCGAGCTGCCCGCCATGCTCGTAGCCGATGCAGTCTCGCGGCTGGTGCCGGGCGTCCTGGGCGGCGAGGTCTGCTTCACCGACGAAAGCCACTGGGCCGGGTTACTTGAGTACCCGCAGTATTCCCGTCCCGACGAGTGGCACGGGCTGCGCGTGCCCGAGGTGCTTCTTTCGGGCGACCACGCCAAGGTTGCCCGCTGGCGCAAAAAGCAGTCGATTCTTCGCACCATGCGACTGCGGCCGGATATGTTTGAGAAATTGAGATTCCCCTATAAAACAAGAGCCGAACGGAAATTTATTGCGGAATTGGAGGCGGAGGACGATGATTTCCGAAATCGAGACCCTAAAAACCTGGATTACAGAAAGTGACAACATCGTGTTCTTTGGCGGCGCCGGCGTGAGTACCGAGAGCGGGATCCCGGACTTCCGCAGCGTCGACGGCCTGTACCACCAGAAATTTGACTACCCGCCCGAGACGATCCTCAGCCATTCGTTTTTCTATCAAAACACCGAGTATTTCTATCGCTTCTACCGCGAAAAGATGCTGCCGCTCGAGGCCCAGCCCAACACTGCGCACAAGAAGCTGGCAGAGCTGGAACGCGCGGGCAAGCTGCGCGCCGTGGTGACGCAGAACATCGACGGCCTGCACCAGAAGGCGGGCAGCAAAAACGTCTATGAGCTGCACGGTTCGATCTGGCGCAACAATTGCCAAAAGTGCGGTAAATTTTATCCGCCTGAGTACATCCGCGACTGTGACAGCGTGCCGCGCTGTACCTGCGGCGGCATTGTCAAGCCGGACGTGGTACTCTATGAGGAGGGGCTAAGCGAATCATGCATCGAAGGCGCTGCCCGCGCGATCTCGGATGCAGAGGTTCTGATTGTCGGCGGCACGTCGCTCACGGTCTATCCCGCCGCGGGCCTCATCCGCTATTACCGAGGGCACAAGCTGGTGCTCATCAACCGCGATGAGACGCCGTATGATTCGTATGCCGATCTCGTGCTGCGCGAGCCCATCGGTCAGATCTTCTCACAGTTGTAATGTCCACAAAAAGCTCCCCTTCTCAAAAAGGGGAACTTTTTTGTGTTCCATACAACTATCAATTATTTGAACCATCCTCACCGCACAGAATTGCCTCTTCCGCCGACTGCTGCGCAAGAATCAGAATCTCACGCGCACGGCCGTAATTCTGCGCTTCCATCTGCTCCACTGCGTCCGCGCAGGCCGCAAATAACCGATGATACAGTGTTTTATATTCCATACTTGCTCCCTCCAAAAGAAAAGTGTCTCCCAAATTTGGGATATATCGCAATTATAGCATATTTTTCTGAGAATTGCGATATATCCCATACTTTTTGTTTTGGGCTTGGATACACTAGAGTTACGATATATCGTGCAAAGAGGGGATGCGTTTGAATACAAAACAGGCTGTCGCAAACCGCATCCTTGAACTCTGCACACAGCGAAATATTGCTGTCAACGCTCTGGCAGCCGTGTCAGGTATGCCGCCGTCCACAATTTACAGCATGCTGAACGAAAAAAGCCAGAATCCCGGTGTTGTTTCGATCAAGAAATTGTGCGACGGCTTGGATATCAGTTTGCGCGAGTTTTTTAACAGTGAGCTGTTTGAACATCTGGAGCAGGAAATACAGTGAGCTTAGTAACGAAATCACGAAACCGCCGCGCAGAGCATCTGCGCGGCGGTTTGAAGTTTTGTGCTTATGCGGTAAGCTGCTCCAGTGCGGCCAGCTTCAGGCATGTGCAGAACACGTCCATCGCCTGTTCCAGCTCCTCGACGGGCGGCAGCGACGGGGCGATACGGATATTGGAGTCGTTGGGGTCGATGCCGTAGGGGAACGTCGCGCCGGCGCCGGTCATCACGACGCCCGCCTCCTTGCACAGCGCCAGCGTCCGCTTGGCAAGGCCGTGCGCGGTATTGACGGAGACAAAATAGCCGCCCTTGGGCTTCTGCCAATCGGCAATCTCCAGCGGCGCGATTTCCGCATCCAGCCAGCGCAGCACGCACTGGAACTTGGGCGCCATGATGGCTGCGTGCTTTTTCATAAGCTCGAGCGTGTGCGCGCGGTCCTTGAGATACAGCACATGCCGCAGGGCGTTGACCTTGTCGTACGAGATGGTCTGAATCGACAGCAGCTTCTGCATGTATGTCTGGTTGTCAACAGATGCCGCCATCACCGACACGCCGGCGCCGGGCAGCGTAATCTTGGAGGTCGAGGCGAACTCAAAGACCATGTCGGGGTTTCCCGCCTCGCGGCAGAGCGTGAGGATATCCTCAAAGGGCACAAATTCGCCTTCAAACTCGTGCACGCAGTAGGCGTTATCCCACATCAGCAGGAAGTCGGGCGCAGCGGGCTTCAATGCCGCAATGCGGTGCACCGTCTCATCGGAGTAGATGATACCGTCGGGGTTTGAGTATTTCGGCACACACCACATGCCCTTGACGTCCGGGTCCTTGACAAGCGCCTCCACCAGATCCATATCCGGTCCGCTGGGCGTCATGGGGACGGTGATGAGCTCGCAGCCAAACGACTCCGTGATTTTGAAATGCCGGTCATAGCCGGGCGACGGGCAGAGGAATTTGACCGTGTCCAGCTTGCACCACGGCTTTTCCGAGTGCAGAAGACCATGTGTAAATGCCTTGGAAATGGTGTCGTACATGAGCGTCAGCGATGCATTGCCGCCGATGAAGCACTCCTCGGGCTTGCAGCCGAGAATATCGGCAAACAGCCGCTTGGCGGCCATGATGCCGCTCAGCTCGCCGTAGTTGCGCACATCTACGCCGTCAACAACGCACTGGGCCGGGTCGGACAGCACGGTCAGAATATCGCTGACCATGTCCAGCTGTGCCTTGGCGGGCTTGCCGCGCGCCATGTTGAGCTTCAGCTGCTTTGCCTTGAGTTCATCAAAATGCGCCTTGACCTTGCCATAAGTCTCTTTCAGCTCCTGCCGGGAAAGATTTTTGTAAGCAGCACACATTTCTGTACCCTTCCTTTTTTCAGTTCTTGCCGCGCACGCCGCCGCGGCAGTTTCTATATTCAGTATACAATCTCTGCGCCGGAAAAGCAAGCCGCACGCGGCGGTGCAGCGCGTTTTGCGGAAAAAACCTTCTCAGACAAAACGATACCCGGCACGAGGCCGGGTACCGTGGAGGGTTATACTTTGTCTTTTCGCGGGGAAACTTACTTCTCCGCCTTGGTAGCGGCCTTGGCGGCCTTGTTGCGCTCGAGACGGGAGATGAACAGCGCGCAGCTGGCGTCGCCCGTGATGTTGAGCGTCGTGCGGCCCATGTCGAACAGCTTGTCGACGCCCGCGATGATGGCGATGCCTTCAACAGGAACGCCGATCGTGGTCAGGACCATTGCCAGCATGATCATGCCCGCGCCGGAGACGCCCGCGGTGCCGATGGAGGCCAGCGTCGCGGTCAGCACGATCATCAGCATCTGGCCGATGGTCAGGTTGATGCCATAGCAGCAGGCGATGAACACGGCCGCGACAGCCTGATAAATGGCAGTGCCGTCCATGTTGATCGTCGAGCCGAGCGGCAGGACGAACGAGCTGATTTCAGGCTCAGCGCCCATGTTGTTGCTGCATTCAATCGTGAGCGGCAGCGTGGCGGCGGAAGAGGTGGTGGTGAACGCGCAGATCATGGCGGGCGCGATGCCCTTGAAGAACTTCAGGGGGCTCATGCCGGCGAGGAAACGCACGGACAGGCCATAGACAACAATGACATGGATGAGGTAGCCGATATAGGCAACGCCGATGACAATCGCCAGCGTACCGACGATGGACGGGCCGTTGACGGCGACGACGTTGACCATCAGGCAAAACACGCCGATCGGGGTGAACTTGATGATCATCATCATAATCTTCATGAAGACCTCAAAGCCGCTGTTAATCAGCTCGCCGATCTTCTTGCCCTTCTCGCCCGCAGCCAGAACGCCGGCGCCGAGGAAGATGGAGATCACGATAACGGGCAGCATGTTGGCCTCGACCATCGGCTTGAAGAAGTTATCCGGGAAGATGCCAACAATGACGGACATGACGGAGGGCGCCTCTTTGGCCTCGTACTCCAGAGCGCTGAGCTCTGCGCCGGGCAGAACGGGGAACGCGCCCTTGAACAGGTTGACAACCACAAGGCCGATGACGACGGCAATGGCGGTGGTGCACATATAGTACACAAACGTCTTGACGCCGACGCTGCCGACACGCTTGAGATCCTTCAGCGAAATGACGCCGTCAGCAATGGACAATACAACTACAGGAACAACGAGGAACTTGAGCAGGTTGATGTAGATCGTGCCGATGGGCTTGATCCAGTCAGTGGTGAATTGTGGGCTCTTGATGAACAGCAGGCCAACGAGGATACCAGCAACCATGCCAATGAATATCCACGCGGCAAGACTCAGTTTCCTTTTTTCTTTCATTGTTTTCTTTCACCTCATAACTCATTTACCGGAGCTCTCACCTTCCAGTGGCTTTATTGTATCAAAGCGTTCAAAACGTGTAAAGGTTTTTTTGGCATTTGTTATAAATTTGTTAAGTTTTCCAAAGTTTGGTTCGGAAATTTTGACGAATTGCCAGTTGACAAACCGGCACAGTGGTGACTTTCTTTTCTTTCCCGCCGGAGAAAAAAATATACGGCGGCGCGCATTCCGAAATGCGCGCCGCCGCAAAACAGCGCTACTGCGCCAGCTGATAGCCGCAGAAGCGGATAGCCGCCTTTGCAAGCTCTGCCGTGGGATCGATAAAGCGCTCACCCGTGGGCAGCTCCTGCGCCACGATGGGAAGCTCGGTGCAGCCGAGGATGAAGTAGTCCGCACCGCGCGCGCGCAGCCCGGAAAGCAGCGCCTGCCATGCCTCCGCCTCCGGCGCGAGCGGCTTTGCAGCCTTGACCACGTCGTAGATGAGGTGCATCAAAACGTCCTGCTCGGCCTCGTCCGGCAGCAGACACCGCAGGCCCTCGCGCGCAAGCGCCTGCGAATACAGCCCCGTTTGGAGCGTTCCCTTCGTCGCCAGCACCGCAGCGCATTTGCCGGGGTACTGCGCCGCGCAGGTTCTTGCCGTGGCAGCAAGCATGCTGATAAACGGCACGCGCGTCAGCTTCTGCAGCTCCGGCAGAAAATAGTGCGCCGTGTTGCAGGGCATGACGATGCAGCTGGCCCCGCACGCCTCCAGATTGCGCAGCGCCTTGATCATCTCGGGCAGCGGACTCTCGCCGCCGGATAAAATCGCGGCCGTGCGGTCGGCAATGGCGGGGTTATTGTCGATGTAGATGCGGATGTGGTCGTTGTCGCACGAGGCTTTGGTCAGCAGCACGATCTTCCGGAACAGGTCTGCCGTGGCCAGCGGCCCCATGCCGCCGAGAATGCCGATGCTTTTTTTCATGATGTCTCCTCCTTATGCGCCGATAAGATCACGAACCACCTTGACTGTAAGCAGGACCAGCACAACGATGACCGTGGGCCGCACGATCTTCGAGCCGTTTTTGATGGCAAGGCCCGAGCCGATGTAATGCCCTGCAATACTTGTTACCGCGCCGATGAGTCCCAGCGTCCAGAAGACCTTTCCCTGCGTCATCGACGTGACAAGCGCGCCGATATTCGACGACAGGTTCACGAGCTTGACGTTGCCGCCCGCCGTGCGCACGTCCATCCTGGCAAGGTTGCAAAAAATAAGCAGCAGGAACGTGCCCGTGCCGGGGCCGTAGAACCCGTCGTAAGCGCCGACCACGAATGACGCCAGATACACGATTGCCATCTGTTTTTTCCGCGCGATGACGCCCGGCGTCTCCGGCAGCTGCCGCTGGCGCAGGACGATAAACGCCACCACGGGCAGCACGACGAGCAGCAGATATTTTAAGGATTCCTCGCGGATGGCCAGCTGCAGCCGCGTGCCGAAGTGCGCGCCCACAAGCGCCAGCGCGATCGACGGCACGCCCAGCCTCCAGTCGACGTAGCCGTTTTTGATGAATCTGGCCGTGGATACCGCGGTGCCGAGACCGGACGACAGCTTGTTTGTGCCCAGCGCCATGTGCGCGGGCAAACCCGCCAGCAGGTACGTCGGCACCGAGATGATCCCGCCGCCGCCCGCAATCGCGTCCATAAACGAGGCCAGAAACACGCCCACCGCCACGATGAGCGCCATTTTAAGCGTCAGCTCCACCTTACAGCGCTCCTTCCACCAGTTTGTCCAGCACCCACGCCACGCCGTCGTCGTCATTCGACGGCGCAATCAGCGCGGCGATGGACTTGATCTCGTCGGCAGCGTTCGCCATCACGACCGGCACAGCCGCATAGCCCAGCATCCTGAGGTCGTTCTCGCTGTCGCCGACGGCCATGACCTGGCTTCTGTCAAGGCCAAGATACCGCCGCAGCGCGTCGAGACCCGCGCCCTTGTTGGCCTGCGCCGCGGTGATCTCCAGATTGACCGGCGCGGATGTGGCAATGTAGAGCGGAAGCTCGCGCACCGCGTCCCACGCGGCGTCGCGCTCGTTCTGCGATGAAAACATGAGAAACAGTTTTTCCACCGGCAGGGTGTTCTGCTGCAAAAACGCCTCAAAATTCTCCACCGGCAGGTAAAATGTATGGATATAGTCCGCCGCCCACGGCTCCAAAAACGTGCCGGCCGTGCGCCAGAGTGCCGCGTCACAGTAGATTCTGCCGCCCGTAAAGTAGCAGAAGATGCCGCCGAAGTCCTTCAGCCGCGTATAGAGCGCATATGCCTGCAGCGGCGTGAGGCAGGCTTCATAGATTGTCTCGTGCGTGACAAGATCGAGCACGCACGCGCCGCTGCTGCACGAGATATAACGCACCTGCGGCAGCGCGGCAAGGATATCGCCGCACTCGCACAGCATCCGCCCCGTGCTCACGGCGAAGTGGATCCCCGCCGCCTGCGCACGGGTAATGGCGCGCTGCGTGCCGGGACTGATTGTTTTCTGGGAATTGAGCAGCGTGCCGTCGAGATCGGCCGCAACAAGTCTGATTGCCATGATGTTCTCCGTTTTTTTGAAGTCAGCACCATTCTACCAGCCCGCCGTACCGAAATCAAGGACGGCGGCGGCTTTTCCGGCCACAAATTCACAATTTCTTCTTTTTTTAGTGCCGTATCTATGGTATAATCCGATTTTAGAATGAACGGTTATGCGCATATGCGCAGGAGGATACAACGATTATGGGTCTTTTTACAAAAATGTTCGGCACGCGCTCCGAGCGCGAGGTCAAAAAGCTCACCCGGCAGGTCGACGCCGTCATGGCGCTGGAGGACGAGTACCGCAAGCTCTCCGACGACGCGCTGCGCGAAAAGACGCAGCAATTCAAGTCGCGTCTGGCGCAGGGCCAGACGCTCGACGACATTTTGCCCGAGGCATTCGCCGTCTGCCGTGAAGCGGCCGACCGCGTGCTGGGGATGCGCCCGTACCGCGTGCAGGTCATCGGCGGCATCGTGCTGCATCAGGGCCGCATCGCCGAAATGAAGACCGGCGAGGGCAAAACGCTCGTCGCCATTTTGCCGGCATATCTCAACGCCCTCACCGGCGACGGCGTGCACATCGTCACCGTCAACGACTACCTTGCCAAGCGCGACGCCGAGTGGATGGGCAAGATCTACCGCTTTCTCGGCCTCTCCGTGGGCCTCATCATCCACGGCCTGACGAACGATGAGCGCCGCGCGGCCTACGCCGCCGACATCACTTACGGCACAAACAACGAGCTGGGCTTTGACTACCTGCGCGACAATATGGCGCTCTATAAATCCGAAATGGTCCAGCGCGGGCACAACTTCGTCATCGTCGACGAGGTCGACTCGATTCTCATTGACGAGGCGCGCACACCGCTCATCATCTCCGGCAAGGGCGAGGAATCGTCAAAGCTGTATGAAATGGCAGACTATTTTGTCTCGCGGCTCAAAAAGCAGGTCTTCTCCACCACCGACGACAAGCAGCTGCAGGACCAGTACGACTGCGACTATGTGGTCGATGAAAAGGACCGCAGCGTGTCGCTCACGCAAAAGGGCATCGCCAAGGCAGAGGAATTCTTCGGCGTGGAAAACCTGGCCGACCCGGAAAACGCCACGCTCTCGCACCACCTCAATCAGGCCATGAAGGCGCGCGGCCTCATGAAGCGCGATATTGACTACGTGGTCAAGGACGGCCAGGTCATCATCGTCGACGAGTTCACCGGCCGGCTGATGTACGGCCGCCGCTACAACGAGGGCCTGCACCAGGCCATCGAGGCCAAAGAGGGCGTGACCGTCGCGAGTGAAAACAAGACGCTTGCCACCATCACGTTCCAGAACTTCTTCCGTCTTTACCAGAAGCTCTCCGGCATGACCGGTACGGCGCTGACCGAGGAGGAGGAATTTGACGGCATCTACCATCTCGACGTGGTCGAGATCCCCACCAACAAGCCCGTCATCCGTATCGACAACCCCGACGTGGTCTACAAGACCGAGGCAGGCAAATACCGCGCCGTCATCCGGCAGATCAAGGAATGCCACGAGAAGGGCCAGCCGGTGCTGGTCGGCACGGTGTCGATCGAAAAGTCCGAGCTTCTGTCGCAGCTATTAAAGCGCGAGGGCATCAGGCATAATGTTCTCAACGCCAAGCACCACGAAAAAGAGGCGGAGATCGTCGCGCAGGCAGGCCATCTGGGCGCGGTGACCATCGCCACCAATATGGCCGGCCGCGGCACCGACATCATGCTCGGCGGCAACGCCGAATTTATGGCCAAGAGCGATCTGCGCAAGGCGGGGCTTTCTGAGGAGCTGATTGCGGAGTCCAACTCCTTCGCCGAGACCAGCGACCCCGACATTCTTGCCGCCCGCGCGCAGTATGCCGAGGCCTACGCCGCGCACAAAAAGGAGATCGACCGCGAGGCGGAGCTCGTGCGGCAGGCAGGCGGCCTTTTCATCATCGGCACCGAGCGGCACGAATCGCGCCGTATCGACAACCAGCTGCGCGGCCGAAGCGGCCGTCAGGGCGACCCCGGCGAGACGCGCTTCTACCTGTCGATGCAGGACGACGTCATGCGCCTGTTTGGCTCTGAGCGCGTGCTTAACATGATGGAGACGCTCGGCATCGACGAGGACACGCCCATCGACGCCAAGATTCTCTCCGGCGCGATCGAAAATGCGCAGAAAACCGTGGAAAGCCGCAACTATCAGGCGCGTAAGAGCGTGCTGGAATACGACGATGTGATGAACATGCAGCGCAAGATTATCTACGAACAGCGCCGTCAGGTGCTCGACGGCGAAGATCTGCGCAGGAACATCCAGTCGATGATGCAGTTCTACGTCGACACATACGTCCACAGCGCCTTTGGCGAGCAGCAGCATATGGCCGACATGCATCAGCTGACGGAGCTTCTTTCGCACTTTGAAAACATCTGCTTTGCCAAGGGCGAGTGGATCGTGACCGAAAGCGAGCTGCCGCAGCTCACGCGCGGGCAGGTGGAAGAAAAGCTCCTTTCTCTCATGCAGCGCACGTACGAGAAGAAGCAGGCGCTCTACGGCGAGGCGGTCATGCGCGAGATTGAGCGCGTTGTGACGCTGCGCGTGGTCGATGAATACTGGATGGATCACATCGACGCCATGGATGATCTGCGCCAGGGCATCCGCCTGCGCGCCTACGCGCAGACCGACCCGGTTGTGGAGTACAAGCGCGAGGGCTTTGAGATGTTCGAGGCCATGACGAACGCGATCAAAGAGGAGATCGTCCGCCGCGTCTTCCTTGTGCGGCTCAAGACCAATGAAGAAATCAAGCGCGAGCGCGTGGCAAAGGTCACGGGCGAGGGCGCGGGCGACAAGACCGTCAAGCGCCAGCCCGTCGTGAAAAAGATCAAGATCGGCCCGAACGACCCCTGCCCGTGCGGCAGCGGCAAGAAGTATAAAAAATGCTGCCGCGACAAGGATCTCGCGGCCGGAAACCAGTAACCACCATGGCATTTACCGTTCACCAGGAAGGAACACTGGAATACCTCACCGCCGGCGCGCTCAGCGCCGGCGGCGCGGTGCATGCCTTCTCCACGCGCTGCGGCGGCGTGAGCGAGGGGCACCTGTCGTCCCTGAACCTCGGCACGCACCGCGGCGACAGGCCGGAGAACGTGTTGGAAAACTACCGCATTCTTGGCCGCTCCGTGGGCTTTTCGCCCGAGGACACGGTCTTTACCAAGCAGCTGCACACGGATATCATCCTGCGCGTGGGCGCGGCGGATCGCGGCACGGGCCTTTTCCGCGAGCAGACCGCCGTCTGCGACGGCATCATCACAGATGAGCCGAACGTGGCGCTCGTCTGCTTCTCGGCCGACTGCACGCCTGTTTTGCTCTATGACCCCGTGCGCGGCGCCGTCGGTGCGGTGCACGCCGGATGGCGCGGCACGGCAATGGGCATCGCGCGCCGGGCTGTGGAGGCCATGACGCGCGAGTTTGGCTGTCAGCCTTCCGATATCCGCGCGGCCATCGGCCCGTGCATCTCGCGCTGCTGCTTTGAAACAGGTCCCGAGGTGCCTGAGGCGATGCTGGCCGCCCTGGGCAGCGAGGCGCAAGGCGCGATCGAACCGCGCGGGGATAAATTTTTCGTCGACCTCAAGGCTCTCAACCGCCTGCACCTTCTGCGCGCGGGCGTGGCGGTCATCGACGTGAGTGAAGACTGCACCATGTGCCAGCCTGGGCGCTTCTGGTCGCACCGGGCTTCACACGGCGTACGAGGTTCGCTTGCCGCCGTCATCATGCGCAAGGAGGAAACGCCATGAAACAAAAACTCTGCGCCGTATTGGCGCTCGTGCTGGCGCTGGCGATGCTCTGCGGCTGCTCCAACATTGACCTCAGCTGGTTCACCAGCCGGTTCAAGACCGAGTCGCAGCTGGAACAGGAGGCCGCGGGTATCGAGCCTGAAGCGCCGGAAAGCAGCGAATCGTCTGAGCCGCAGGGCACGGCCGTCGCCACCGAGGTCTATTCCGAGCTCGACCACTTCGGCCTCGCCTACCAGATGGGCTATGGCCTCGACCCCTACAACTGCCAGAGCCTCTGCAACCGCGTGATCTTCTCATTTTTATATGAGCCGCTGTTTGCTGTCGATCAGACATATCAGGCCGTACCCATTCTGGCCGAGTCCTATGAGGTCTCCGACGACGGCCTCACCACCACCATCCACCTGCAGAAAAACGCCCGCTTCCACGACGGCTCAAAGATGACTGCGCTGGACGTGGCGTACTCACTGCACTGCGCCGAGGGCTCCGATTACTACGGCAACCGCCTCATCTACATCACGGATATTGCCGCACCAAGCGGCGACACGCTCGTCATCACGACCTCCGTCGCCTATGAATGCCTGCCGGTGCTGCTGGACATGCCCATCATCCAGAACGGCACCGCCGAAGAAACAAGCCCTCCCGGCACCGGCCCGTACCGCTATGTGAGCAGCACCGAGCTTGCGCGCTTCGACGGCTGGTGGCAGACCGGCCCGGCGCTTGTGGAATACGACACCATTTCGCTGTGCCACACGACCACGTCTGCCGACATCCGCGACAACTTTGAGTACGAAAACGTCAACATGGTGCTCACAGACCCCAACTCGTCGGCGTTCGCGGGCTTCCACAACGACTATGAGCTGTGGAACGCCGGCACCACCGTCATGCAGTACATCGGCTACAACATCTCCACCAATGTCTTTTCCAACTACGGCCTGCGCTCGGCCATCACCTACGCCATCGACCGCGAAACGCTCGTGAGCGATACGATGGGCGGCTTTGCAGAGGCGGCCGTGCTGCCCGTGAGCCCGCAGTCCGATTGCTATGATATACGGCTGGCCAACACCTACGCCTACAATCTTGCAAACTACAACCTGCAGCTCGAAAGCGCCAGCGTCGAGGATATGGATGCAGACGGCATTCTCGACTTGTATGTGCAGTCTCTTGGCTATGCCATCCCCGTCTCGGGTACGATGATTGTCTGCTCGTCGAGCTATCAGCGCGTACAGGCGGCCACGCAGATCGTAAATACGCTCAATTCGCTCGGTTTTCAGCTTACGCTCAAGCAGCTCGAGCTGTCAGAATTCCAGAACGCGCTGGCCACGGGCAGCTATGACCTCTACTACGGCGAGGTGCGGCTGTCGCCCAACTTTGACCTCAGCCCATTCTTCCGCGCCGGCGGCAGTCTGAGCTACGGTTCTCTTGCCGACAGCACCATGGAGAACCTCTGCATGCGCGCGCTGGTCAACAGCGGCAACACCTACAACCTCTACCAGCGCCTGTGCGCGCGCGGATACATCACGCCCGTGCTGTTCAAGAGCTACGCGCTCTACACCACGCGTGGCGCTGTGACCGAACCGGCGCAGTATTTGGATTGGTTCATCCCCGCCCGCGAGGAACCGGAGCCCGCCGCATAAGACGAAGCAACCGCCGAAAGCCACAGGCTTTCGGCGGTTTGTTTTACATTTCCTGCCGGCCCTCGAGCGCCCGCAGGAGCGTCACCTCGTCGGCATATTCCAGCTGGCTGCCCACGGGGATGCCGTAGGCCAGACGCGTGACCTTTACGCCCACGGGGCGCAGAAGCCGCGACAAGTACATGGCCGTGGCCTCGCCCTCGGTGTCGGGGTTCGTGGCCATGATGATTTCCTGCACGTCGCCCTGCCCCACGCGGCTCAGCAGCTCCCGGATGCGGATATCGTCGGGGCCGACGTGGTTGAGCGGCGAAATCACGCCGTGCAGCACGTGGTACACACCGTGATATTCCCTGGCCCGCTCCATGGCGATGACGTCCTTTGGCTCTGCCACCACGCAGATGACGCTGTGGTTGCGCTCAGAGTCGGCACAGATGGGGCAAAGCTCCTGATCGGTCAGATTCTGGCAGACCGGGCAGGTCTTGACCGTTTTCTTTGCGTCTGTAATGGCGGCGGCAAATTCCTCAGCCTGCTCGTCGGGCAGGGACAGCACATGGAACGCCAGCCGCTGCGCGCTTTTGCTGCCGATGCCAGGCAATCGCGCAAACTGTTCTGTCAGCCGCTCGAGCGCGGCAGGGAAATTGCGCATCAGAACAGACCGCCCAGGTTGAGTCCGCCCGTGAGCTTGCTCATGTTCGCCGCCGACTCGGCGTCAGCCTTGCGCATGGCCTCGTTCACGGCCGCGACGACCATATCCTGCAGCATTTCCACATCCTCGGGGTCGACCGCCTCGGGGTCGATGGAAATGCGCAGAAGCTCCTTCTGCCCGTTCACGACCGCGGTGACCACGCCGCCGCCGGCTGTGGCCTCGTATTCCTTCGACTGCATCTCCTCCTGCATTTTCATCAGGTCCTGCTGCATCTTCTGCGCCTGCTTCATCATCTGCATCTGGTTCATGCCGCCCATGGGCATGCCGCCGCGATAGCCGCCTTTTGCCATAATTTTCTTCTCCTTACTTGATCGTAAATATATCCGTATGCTTGCCGCCGAAGGCAAGCAGCTCGTCCATGGGGTCGCTGTCCGTGTGCGTCAGCTGCGATTTGAGCGTCAGCCGCACCGCTACGGGCCGTTTCAGCACGCCGGCCGCCTTGTCGCGGATGAGCGCCTCGATCTCGGGTTTTTTGATGATGCCGAGCACAAAATCCGTCTCGGCCGCGATGACAAGCGTGTCGCCCTGCAGGCTCGCGGTGAGCGGCCCGGTCGGTGAAAAGAAGCCGCGTTCGCGCGGGCCAAGCTCTGCGCGGATGCGCTCGGCCAGCTCCGGCCAGAAGCCCACCGGCCCGGCCTTGGGCTTTGGCGCAGAGGCTTCCGCCTCACCGGGCGGAACGAGTCCTGCAAAGGGGTCGTCCGCGTCGTCGGGAAACGGTGCCCGCTCGTCGTCGTCAAGATCCTCCGGCTTTTCCGCCGCAGGCGCGCGGGCCTGCGCGATCTGCACGCCGTTTGCAATCGCCTGCTCCACCCGGCCCAGCCGGGCGTTCATGGCCTGCGCGTCGCTGCTCAGACCGGGGTCGCACAGCTGCAGAAACAGCAGCTCGCAGTCGATGCGCGTGTTGGCGCTTTTGGAGAAGCCCGCCGCCGTCTGCTGGATCATCGTCACGATGCGCAGCAGCTCCGCGCCGGAGAAGCGCTCGCAAAGCGCGGCGACCTCCTGCCCGGTTGCCGGTCCGGAGAGCATCGAAAGCCCGCTTCTGGGCGCGGTTTTTAAAATCAAAAGGTCACGCGCAAGCGCGCACAGCTCATCAAGCAGCGCCGCCACGTCTTTGCCCTCGGAATAGAGGTTTGAAAACAGGTGCAGCGCCCTTGCCGCGTCCTGATCAGCCACCGCCGTCAGAAGCTCGGCCGTCTTCTGCTGCCCGGCGAGGCCAAGCGCGCGGGCGACCGCGTCGGCCGTCAGCGTGCCGGTGCAGGCCGACGCACACTGGTCAAGCAGGCTCGCGCCGTCGCGCATCGCGCCGTCGGCCAGTCTTGCAAGCAGCTGCAGCGCGTCCGGCTCAATGTCGATGCCCTCCTGATAGGCGATGTAGTTGAGCCTTCCCGCGATGTCCTCCTGCGTCAGACGCCGGAAGGAAAACCGCTGGCAGCGCGAGAGGATAGTGGCCGGAATCTTGTGCAGCTCCGTCGTCGCCAGAATAAACAGCAGGTGCTCCGGCGGTTCTTCAATGATCTTCAGCAGCGCATTGAACGCCGAGATCGACAGCATGTGCACCTCGTCGATGATATACACGCGCATTTTCACTTCGCTTGGCGTGTACACCGCGTCATCGCGCAGCGCGCGCACCGAGTCAACGCCGTTATTCGACGCCGCGTCGATCTCCTGCACGTCCATACAGCTGCCGTTGTCGATCGAGCGGCAGGCCGCGCAGCAGTTGCAGGGGTTGCCGTCGTGCGGATTTTCGCAGTTGACGGCCTTGGCCAGAATTTTCGCGCACGAGGTCTTGCCCGTGCCGCGCGTGCCGGTAAAGAGGTAGGCGTGGCTGAGCTTGCCGGAGACGAGCTGCGCGCGCAGCGTCTCGGTCACGCCGCGCTGACCGACCACGTCGGTAAACGTCTGCGGCCGGTATTTTCGGTACAGCGCCTGATACATGCCCACCCCTCCTTTCCATTGCTTTCATTATACACGAAACCGCGTCCAAAGGAAAGCCGCTTCATAAAATTGCCCGGTAAAAAATTGCACCGCAGGCGCGAAATAAAATGTCAATCATTTTTCCCGGCGGCGTGTACGTCGGGAAAAATACCGCTCGGCCTGCAAGTGTGAAAAATGGCTGTCCGGAGGACGGTCATTTCTTTGCGCGCAGCAGGCCGCAATCCCTTGTTTCAAAATCCCACGGGGATTTTGAAACAGTAAAGCGCCCCGGCACATGGCAAGACTGCACACCTTCCTTCGAATGCGCACTCCACCCGTTACCCATACAGCCAGCTCGGAAACGGCTGCCTCGCGGCACACAGGGTGGTCTGCTTAGTGCTGCTTGGTTCCCCACCTGACACGGTTCACAGAGCCCTATTGCGCAAGACCAAATCTTCAACGCCGCTTATATGGGTCAGACGACACAGTACGCACCCTCGGTCAGGAATTCCTCCCCGCTGTAGCGGATTGCGGGTAACAAGGCACCGCTATCTCCCCGAGTAGTGCAGCCTTGCCATGCGCCGGAGCGCGTGGCAGCATAAAGGCCTTAATCCAGTTTGCTCTCGATATAGTCGGCCAATTCACCGACAGTCGCGACTTTTTCTTCCAGCTCCAGCTCGACGCCCAGCTGCTCTTCCAGATCCATGACCATTTCCACAGTGTCCAGCGAGTCGATGCCAAGGCTCTCAAAGGTGGTGTCGCGCTCAATCTCTTCTTTTGCGATGTCCAGCTGCGCAGAAAGATACGCTTGGATTTTTTCAAACATTGTCATTTCCTCCGTTATGACAGCCCGGCGGGCTGCCTGCAAACTATAACACCCTTATGATACGGATTTTTCACGCAATGTCAAGTAAAAAATCTCACAGCAAATCAACTGAGGAAGTCGCGCAGCTTCTTGCTTCTGGACGGATGGCGCAGTTTTCTGAGCGCCTTGGACTCGATCTGGCGGATGCGCTCGCGCGTGACATCGAACTCCTTGCCCACCTCTTCGAGTGTGTGCGGCTTGCCGTCGGTCAGGCCGAAGCGCATGCGTAGCACCTGCTCTTCGCGCTCGGTGAGCGTGGAGAGAACTTCCTCGAGCTGTTCGCGCAGCAGCGTGTACGATGCCTCCTCCTGCGGCTGCGAAGCCTCGTCATCCTGAATAAAATCACCAAGATGGCTGTCCTCTTCCTCGCCGATGGGCGTCTCGAGTGACACCGGCTCCTGCGCGATCTTCAGAACCTCCTCGACCTTGCCGACGTCGAGATGCAGCTCCTTGGCAATCTCTTCCGTGGTCGGCTCGCGGCCAAGCGTCTGCACCATCGCGTGCGACGTGCGCAGCACGCGGTTGATCGTCTCGACCATATGTACCGGGATCCGGATGGTGCGCGCCTGGTCAGCGATGGCGCGGGTGATCGACTGCCGGATCCACCAGGTGGCGTAGGTGGAGAATTTATAGCCCTTGGTGTAGTCGAATTTCTCCACGGCCTTCATCAGGCCCAGATTGCCCTCCTGAATGAGGTCCAGCAGCTGCATGCCGCGGCCGACGTATCGCTTGGCGATCGACACCACCAGACGCAGATTCGCCTCAGACATGCGCTTGCGCGCCTGCTCGTCGCCTTCGGACATCTTCTTTGCGACCTCGAGCTCTTCTTCGGGCGTGAGCAGCTTGATCTTGCCGATCTCCTTGAGGTACATCCGGATGGGATCGTCCAGCCGGGCGTCGGACGTGTCGGCCAGCTCTTCAGGAGCCGGCAGCTCCTCGGGCGTGTCGAGTCCCTCGTCGGCAATGGCCTGCATTTCACTGAGCGTAGGGTTGTCCAGCTCGGCGTTGCCGATGAGATCCAGCACATCGGAGACGTCGATCTCGATTCCTGCGGCCTCGAGCACGTCGTAGAACGTTTCCGTCTGCTCCTCGGTCGCGTCGACCGCGTCAAGCGTCTCAACCAGCACCTTGGAGGCAACCTTTCCGGTCTTTTTCGACTCGTTCACAAGCGCCGTGAGCTTTGCGCGGTTTTCCTCCGTCAACTCCATCTGCCCGAGCAATCGCATCGCTTTTGTCATGGTATCCGTCATCGCATTACCCTCCGTATCCTTTCCGCTGTTTCATCCGCTCGGCCATCTGCAGAAGCGCCGCGCCGCCCGCCGGGTGCGCGCGCGCATTTTCCTCGCGGATGATGCGGATATAATCCTGCAGTGCCTGCTCGCAAACCGTGCAGTCGTCCTTGGCCAGTACCGCAGACAGGTGCGCCATTTCCCCGGGTGAAAACTCCTGTTCCAGCGCGGCGAGCGACACCGGCTTTCCCTGCGTCCAGCGCATCTGCGCTGCGTGGTAGGCCGCGCCGAGAAGCTCCGAAGAAAACTGCTGCGCGTCGAGCGTCACTTCATCCAAAAGCGCCGGCTCTTTGAACACCGTCCGCAGAAGTCCTTCCTCCGCCATCGCCGAGCGCACGTTGTCGTAGCGGATGCCGCGCACCTTGGGCTGCTGCTGCTGCGCAGGCGCAAGGTCAATTTTCTCCTGTTTTTTCCGCTCGCGCGCCATGCGGCGCTTGAATGCTTTCGTCACCTCGAGCTTCATTGTCTCCGCCGTCACGCCTGCAGCCTCGGCCACACGCGCGCCGTAGACCTCGCGCTGCACAGCGTTGGGGAAGCTGCTGATAAGCTCCGCCGCCTTCGATAAAAACTCCACACGCTGCGCGTCGTCGGTGAGATCAAACTTCCGCCTGAGGCTCTCAAGCTGATATTCGGCCTGATTTTCCGACCGGTCAAGCAGCTGGCTGAAGCGGTCGGCGCCATATTTTTTCAAAAATTCGTCGGGGTCCTTCGCGCCCTGCATCCGGAGCACGCGCACCTGCACGCCCGCCTTTTCCAGCATGGGGATGGCCCGGCGGGTCGCGTTCTGCCCGGCCTCGTCGCCGTCGTAGGTGAGCACCACCTGTTTGGTATATTTGGCCAGCATTGCCGCGTGCTCCTCAGTCAGAGATGTGCCCAGCGACGCCACCGCGCAGTCAAAGCCGTACTGGTGCAGCGCAATCGCGTCCATATACCCCTCGGTCAGAATGATCCTGCCCTGTTTGCTCTTTTTCGCCACGTTGAGCGCAAAGAGGTTTTTCCGTTTGTTGAAGATGGACGTCTCGGGCGAGTTGAGGTATTTGGGCGTCGAGTCATCCATCACGCGCCCGCCGAAGCCGATCACGGCCCCGCGCACGTCGATGATGGGAAACATCAGCCGGTTGCGGAACCGGTCGTACATGCCGCCGTTTTTACCCCTGACGGCAAGGCCCGCGTCCAGCAGTTCCTCCCTCGTATAGCCCTTTTTCGTCATCGCGTCCAGAAGCGAGGCCCACTCGTTCGGGCTGAAGCCCAGGCCAAAGCGTGTGACGGTAGATTTGCTCAGCCCGCGCTTTACGATATACGCGCGCGCAGCTTCTCCCGCAGGCTCCATCAGCTGCGCATGGAAAAACCGCGCCGCGTCCTTGCACAGCGCATACAGCCGCTCCTGTTTGCGGTACTGCGCGCGGTAGGTCTCGTCCTCGGGCACCTCCATCCCCGCGCGCTTGGCAAGAAAGCGCACCGCGTCGGGGTAGCTGAGGCTCTCGATCTCCATGATAAAGTTGATCACGCCGCCGCCCTTGTGGCAACCGAAGCAGTAGTAGATGCCCTTGTCGGGCGCGACGGAGAATGATGCCGTCTTCTCCCCGTGGAACGGGCACAGGCCGAACAGGTTCGCGCCCTTGCGCGTGAGGCTCACATACTGCCCCACGACCTCGTCGATGGGATTTCTCTGTACCAGCTCGTCGAGAAACACAGCCGGAAAGGCCACGGCGCTCACCTCCTGTCAGGCCGCCTGCGCGGCGTCAGCGCATCTGCCACGCGGTGGGGATAAAAATTTCAGAATACTTGTAAATGGCGTATTTATCGGTCATGCCCGCAATGTAGTCGCAGACGATGCGGTTCATACCGTCAAAATCGAGCTGCGGCAGAAAATCCGCCGGCAGCTTGTCCGGGTGCTTGGAATAATACTCAAACAGCCTGCGAATGATGTCCTTGGCCTTGGACTCCTCGCCCTTGGCCACGGGGTTGGTGTAGACGCGCTGGAACATGAACTTGCGGAGTGCATCCATGGCCTCCGCCACCTCGGGCTGCATGCCGATTTTGCCGGTCTGGGCCGAGGTGCAGATCATATCCTCGACAAGCCGGTTGATGCGCGCCGAGTGCGACTCTCCCAACACGTCTGCGATCTCGCGCGGGATATCTTCCTCCGTCAGAATACCGGCGCGCATGGCGTCGTCAATATCGTGGTTGATGTACGCAATGCGGTCGGAGATGCGCACAACCTGCCCCTCCATTGTCTCGGGGATGAAGCTGCCCGTGTGGCCGAGAATGCCCATGCGCACTTCATAGGTAAGGTTCAGCCCCTCGCCGTCGCGCTCGAGCTTATCCACCACGCGCAGAGACTGCTCGTTGTGGCGGAACGGCGCGCCCATCACGTCGGTAAGCGCCACCTCGCCCGCATGGCCGAACGGCGTGTGGCCCAGATCGTGGCCCAGAGCAGCGGCCTCGGCCAAATCGGTGTTCAGCCGCAGCCCGCGGCAGATGGTGCGTGCGATGCGCGCGACCTCGAGCGTGTGCGTCATGCGCGTGCGGTAGTGGTCGCCCTCAGGCGACAAAAACACCTGCGTCTTGTGCATGAGCCGGCGGAAGGACTTGCTGTGCACGATGCGGTCGGCGTCGCGCTGATAGCAGGTGCGCACGTCGTTATCGGGCTCCGGATAGAGCCGTCCCTTTGTCCCGGCGGCTTTCTGCGCCAGGGGCGAAAGCTGCTCATATTCCTCACATTCCATGCGCTCGCGGACTGTCATTCGACCACTTCCTACCTTTTATCGTATCACACATTCATGAAAAATTCTTGAACATTTGCGCTATTTCTCGAGCAAAACTGCGCGGTAAATGCTGCCAACATGCGTGGGTCTGACACGCCCGGCGGTCATCTCGCGCAGCGCGTCGGCGCACGCGGCCGTATTTTCCTGCGGCAGCATGGCGTGCAGCAGAATATCCGCGCCGTACTCGGTGTCCTCGATCACGCCGCCGTTGGCCGCCAGTTCCAGCTTTACCCGGTCGTAGAACGCGTACGGGCACCACACATCCACGCGGTCCCACACCCGGTACTGTGCGATGCCGGCCGCGTCCAGCGCGTCCCTGGCAGCCTTGGAATACGCGCGCACCAGTCCGCCCGTGCCAAGCAGGACGCCTCCGAAATACCGCACCACCACACACAGCACGTTCTGCACGCCCGCGTGCTCAAATACGGAGAGCATCGGCTGGCCTGCCGTGCCCTGGGGCTCGCCGTCGTCACTGTAGCGCACGGGACCGTCCTTGATGATATAGCAGAAGCAGTGGTGACGCACGTCGTAATACCGCTTGCGCGTCTTTTCCATGATGGCACGCGCCTCCTCCTCGGATTCCACGGGGAACACCAGGCCGATAAAACGCGACTTCTTCTCCACAAACTCCGATTGTGCCGCTTTCGCGCACGTCAGATAAGTTTCCATGTCCGCCTCACTTATGTCTCTATGATATATTGACGCAATTTTCCGAAAAGCGTTTCATCCAGCACCGCCTCAACGGCGATTCCCGCAGCCTCATAGCTGATAGACAGCACCCTGGCCTGCGTGTGCAGCGTGTCCACCATGCCGCCCATGGCATAGGGCAGCAGCAGCCTCACCCGGTGCAGCCGCTTGCCGAGCAGACGCTCGATTGTCTGCAGCAGCTCCGGCATGCCCGCGCCGGTCTTTGCCGACACGCACACGCGGTTTTCTCCCTTTGTGATTTCCTCATGCGGCGCATCGCACTTGTTGTAGCACTCGATGACGGGCACATTTTCACCCGCCAGCTGCGCGATGAGCCTGTTGACAACTTCGATGTGCGCCTCGCGCTCGGGATCTGACGCATCGATGACGTGCACGAGAAGATCGGCATACTCCAGCTCTTCCAGCGTCGCCTTGAAGGCTTCGATCAGGTTGTGCGGCAGCTTTGCAATAAAGCCGACCGTGTCGGACAAAAGCACCTGACAGGTGTCCGATACTGTGAGCTGTCTTGTGGTGGTGTCCAGCGTGTCAAACAGCCGGTTGTTGGCCGGGATGCACGCGTCAGTCAGATAATTCAACAGCGTCGATTTTCCCGCGTTCGTGTAGCCCACCAGCGCCACGACCGGCACAGCATTCTTTTCCCGCCGCTCACGCTGCACGGCGCGCACCTTGCGCACTTCCTGCAGCTCTGATTTCAGCTTCGTGATTCTGGCGCGGATGTGGCGCTTGTCCGTCTCGAGCTGCGTCTCGCCCGGTCCTCTTGTGCCGATGCCGCCTCCAAGACGGCCCATCTCCTCGTTCCAGACTGTCAGCCGCGGCAGATAATACTGATACTGCGCAAGCTCCACCTGCAGCTTGCCCTCACGCGTTTTGGCGCGCTGCGCGAAAATATCAAGAATCAGCGCGCTGCGGTCGAGCACCTTCACGCCTGTCAGTTCTTCCAGCGCGCGGATCTGCGACGGCGAGAGCGCATTGTCAAAGACCACCATGCCCGCGCCGGAGCTTTCCACCAGCGCGCGCACTTCCCCGGCCTTGCCCTCGCCGATGAAGCTGTGCGGGTCGGGCGTGTGGCGGTTCTGCAGGATTTTTCCAGCGCATTCGCCGCCCGCCGTCTGCAAAAGGGCCTCCAGCTCGTCAAGCGTCTTCGCCGTGGCCGTCTCTTCCTTTGTAAAAAGGTCTGTGTTCAGGCCGACCAATACGGCCTTTTCGCACAGAACCTGTTCGTTTGTTTCCATCGAACCTCCAAATTGCGGCAATTTTCGCAAAAACGAAAAAAGCCCGCACCGATTGGGTGCGGACTTGCTTCTTACTTCAGGCCGTATTTCTTGTTGAAACGATCAACACGTCCACCGGTATCGACGAGCTTCTGCTTGCCGGTGTAGAACGGGTGACACTTGGAGCAAATTTCAACCTTAATGTCCTTTTTGGTAGAACCAGTCTCAATAACTGCACCACACGCGCATCTGATAGTAGTCTGTTCGTACTTGGGATGGATACCTTCCTTCATGAGTTTC
>SFHJ01000047.1 GCA_004555655.1 Clostridiales bacterium | reverse complement strand
AGGCTCTGCAGCGACCGTTTCCGAATCGCCGTAGAGCCTGTTATCGTTAAAAGGTATAGGAAAACCCTTGCAAATAGGGGCTTTTGCAAAAAGAAACTGGACACCCGCCTTGATACGCATTGTATCAAAACTGGTGTCCAGTTTTGGTGCGCGAGGCGGGACTTGAACCCGCACGTCCGGAGTGGACACTAGAACCTGAATCTAGCGAGTCTGCCAATTCCACCACTCGCGCATGCGCTGTCTCTTGACTGCCCAAGTATACTATCACATGCGGCAGGAAATGTCAAGAAGTTTTGCAGAAAAAATGCGGCCGCCCCAAAACCTCGGGGCGGCCGCTGCGGATGTATTATTTGTACAGATAGCTGTAGTGGCTGCGGATGCGCAGGATGAGCGTTTCCAGCTCGGCAGGCAGCTGGTTGGGCTTTGACAGGTCGTAGTCCTTCACGTCCGCCATGCGCACGCGAACCATGTCGCCGCCGAGGAACAGAACGCCGGCGTTTTTGCTGTCGGCCATGTCCTCGGCCGTCTGGAAGAGGGTGAACTTATCCTTGCAAGGCTCGGACGCGTACGGGCAGAACTGCGTGCAGTTGCCGCACTCGTTGCACATCTTGTCGACATGCACGATCTGATGCCGCCCGTCGGCCAACTTCACGACAACATTCGCGCGGTTGGGGCACGAATCGGCGCAGTTTTCGCAGACGGTGTTGCAGTCGAGGCAGCGCTGGCCTTCGCAGCAGGCGTCTGCCGCCATCTTGAGTACGCCCTTTTTGGCAACTGCGTCAGCTTTCGTAGGATAGGCTTCGGCAGGAATCTCAAACTCGTGCGGCTTGCCGACAACAGCTTCGGCAAACGCTGCCGCGTCGGCAATGGCCTCTACAACAGTGGCGGGGCCGCGATGCGCGTCGCCCGCGCACCATACGCCGTCGACGTTGGTCTTGAACGCAGGGCCTTTTCTGCCCATTTCCACGCCGTTTGCCGCCATGAGTGCGCTGTCGACCTTCTCGCCGACGGCGGAGAGCACCAGATCGCAGGCGATGGTGAAATACTCGCCGGTCGGCACGGGCGCGCGGCGGCCGGATGCATCGGGCTCACCCAGCACCATTTTTTCCAGCGTGAGAAGGCCGTTTTCCTGCTTGACCGGCGCGGCCAGCTCGACAAAGCCCACGCCCTCATCGATGGCCAGCTGCAGCTCGTGCTCGTCGGCGGGCATGTATTTCTTCGTGCGGCGGTAGACGATGGTGGACGATGCCGCGCCCATGCGCTTGGCCACACGCGCTGCGTCCATGGCGGTGTTGCCTGCGCCGACCACGACCACATGACCCGTGAGGCACGGCTTGACCTGCGGCTTGAGCTCTTTCATCCACTCGATGACTCCGCGGACGTTGCCAGGGATATCGAGCTTGCCCGCCTGCCATGCGCCGGTGGCGAGCAGAATGTGCGTGTAGCCCATCTTTTTCAGCTCGGCGACGGACGGCGCGGGCGCGCCGCAGCGGACCTCGACACCGTATTTTTCCATCAATGCCACGTCCTTGTCGATGGCCTCGTCGGAGATCCGGAACGCGGGGATGACGTAGCGCGGCACACCGCCGAGTTTTTCTTCACGTTCGAAGATGGTCGTCTCGATACCGGCTCTGCCGAGGAAGTAGCCTGCGGCGATACCGGCCGGGCCGCCGCCTACAATGGCCGCCTTCTTGCCCGGCACGCGGGCAGGCTGCTGGATGGAGGCCATGAGCGCGTTGTAACCGTGCTCGGCTGCAATCAGCTTTGTATCGCGGATCTGGACGGATTCTTCATAGAAGTTGCGCGCGCACTTGTTCTGGCAGCGGTGCGCGCAGATGGTAGCGGTGATGAACGGCAGCGCGTTCTTTTCCGTGATGAGCTTGAGTGCCGGGGCGTACAGGCCCTTGCGGCAGAGCTCAATGTACTCGGGAATGTCCTGATGGATGGGGCAGCCGCCCTTGCACGGGGCCTGGAAGCAGTCGATCCAGGGCACATGCTCCTCGCTCTTGCGCGCAGGCAGCGGCTTGATGGGCTTGAGATGGTGTACGTCGGTATGGCTGGAGGCGGACAGCGCGGAAATTGCTGCGGTGTCGGTGCCGGCAAACGCACGGTAGGGCAGCGCTTCGGTTTTCTTCACCATCTGCGCCAGGCGGTTGTAGCCGCCGGGCTTGAGAATCGTGGTGGCCACGGTAATGGGCCAGATGCCCGCGGCAAAGAGCTTGTCGCAGTTGAAATACTCCGCACCGCCGGCAAAGGAGATGCGCATCTTGCCGCCGAACTGCCGCGAGATGCGGCTGCACATCTCGATCGTGAGCGGGAAGAGCGACCGGCCCGACATGTACATTTCACTGCCCGGCAGCTCGCCGCGCGTGGTGTCGACGGGGAAGGTGTTGGAGAGCTTCAGGCCGAACTCCAGACCCTTGGAATCTGCCAGCTTCTGCAGGCGCTCGAACATCGGCACGGCGTCGGCCCACTGCAGATCCTCGTTGAAGTGGTGCTCGTCGAAGACGATGTAGTCATAGCCCATGGAGTCGAGAATCGTGCGCGCAGTCTTGTAGCCGAGGATGGTGGGGTTGCACTTGACAAACGTATGCAGCCCCTTCTCTGTGAGCAGATACGACGCGATGCGCTCGATCTCCTGCGGCGGACAGCCGTGCAGCGTCGAGACGGTGACGCTGCGCGAGACGCGCGGCGAAATGGCGGCGATGTAGTCCTTTTCCGCCGGGAACAGCTCGCAGAGGACGTCCAGACACTCCTTGAATTGCGGCGTGTTGGACGCGTCTTTCATGTTGTCGATATAGGAGTTGACCTTCTCGCCCTTGATGCCCTCTAAATCATAGCCGACGGACATGTTGAATACGAACCCGTCGGGATCGCCGAAGCCGGAGACCTTCGAGAGCACCTTCAGCGCGCACCACGCCTTGATGTACTCGTCCTGCGCCTGCGGAACGGTCAGCTCGGTCGACCACTCCTGGTTGTAGCCCTCGTCATTGGCGAGAATGCACGGACGCGGCACGCACGCAGCCAGCTCCGCGCCGTCCATTTTCTGCACGGTCTTGACCTCGAAGAAGCGCGCGCCTGCCATGTAGGCGGCGATGATGTTCTGCGCCAGCTGGCTGTTGGGGCCGGCTGCGGGGCCGTAGGGCGTTTCGATGCGCTCGCCGAAGATGGGAAGGGATTTGCCGGACGCGTAGTACGGCGTATGCACGCCGAAGATCTCGCCGCCCGCGGCATATTCCGATACCACCCAGTTCATGAGCGAGCGGAAGGGGATGGGGTACATTTTTTCAGACATAGAAACAAACCTCCTGTCGGGCGAAGTTCAGAATTTTGTATTGGGCTTCCAACGGCTTAAAAAAACGAGGCACAGCACACTGTGCACAAGGCACACGGCGCAGTAGACGAGCGTATAGCCCAGCGACGTGAGCGAGCGCAGGCCACCCAGATCGATGATAACGTGCATCGCGGTGACAGCGAAGCCGGCACACAGCGCCACAATATGCGTGAGCCGGATCAGATACAGGCCGATTTGGCAGTTTTTGCGCAGCAGCAGCCATCCGATGAGCGGCACGCAGCATATGGCAAGCACCACCGGCGCGGGCTCAAACCAATTGCCCGTGAACTGTGCCAGAATGGTGAGCGGTGAAAGTACGCTCAGAAACGTCGATTCAGAGAAGAGCAGATACAGACCCGCTGTCAGCAGCGCGTAAAGCTCCAACGCGAGAAGAACGAAACTGGCCTGTTTGCGTTTGAGTTGCATATGGGTTGCCGGCCTCCAAAATCAGTATTCGCGGTGGTTGAGCGCGCCCCACAGCTTCTTCGCAGACTCAAGAATGTGCGCGTTTTCCGCTTCCTCGTCGATGCCGATCAGCTCGCGGTCCTTCATCAGAATCTTGCCCGCGGCGATGGTGGTGCGGCAGAGCTTGCCCGTCATACCAAACAGGATGTGCCCGTCGATATTTTCGTCCGAGAACGGCGTATAGGGCTTGTAGTCCATGACAATGATATCGGCCGCCGCGCCGGGCTTCAGCACGCCCAGCTCGTCGGGGAAGTACTTCGCGCCGATTTTGGCGTTATTCTTGAACAGCATGTCGGTCACTTCGCACCACGCTACGTTCGGCAGGCACGCGTTCAGCCGCTGCACGCACAGCGCGGCCTTGAGCGATTCGATCATGTCGTTCGTCCACGCGTCGGTGCCGAGACCCACAAGAATGCCCGCCTTCGTGAGCGGGAGCACCGGGCATACGCCGACGGCGTTGGACATGTTGGACTCGGGGTTGTTGACGACCATGGTGTTGGTGTTTTTGATGAGCTCGATCTCGGCGGGGTTGACGTGGATGCAGTGGCCGAGGATGGTTTTCTCACCTAAGATCCCGTGGTCGTGCAGGCGCTGCACCGGGCGGCGGCCGTAGTTCTGCAGGCTGTCATACACGTCGTTCATGCCCTCGGAGACGTGGATGTGATAGCCCGTGCGGCCGTTGTTGGCCTCGACCATGCGGTCAAAGGTCTTATCCGAGATGGTAAACAGCGCGTGGCCGCCGAACATGGCCGCGAGCATCGGGTCCTTCTTTTCCTCGCAGTAGCTGATCCAGTCGGCGTTTTCCTTCACGGCCTGCAGGCTCTTTTCCTCGCCGTCACGGTCGGAGACCTCATAGCAAAGGCAGCTGCGGATGCCGAACTTCTTGGCGCTCTCGCCGATCTGGAACAACGAACCCGGGATTTCGGCGTAGGCCGCGTGGTGGTCAAAGATGGTGGTCACGCCCTGCTTGATGCAGTCGATGTACAGCGCATCCGCCGACGCGCGCGAAAGCTCGAGCGTCAGCTTGCGGTCCATTGCCCACCAGGTGCCGTCGAGCACCTCGTAGAAATTCGTGGGGTTGTTGCCCACAATGGAAAGGCCGCGCGCGAGCGCCGAGTAGATGTGCGTGTGGGCGTTGATAAAGGCAGGCATGATGAGGTTGCCCTTCGCGTCGATCACTTCCGCGCCGGGGTATTTTGTGCGCAGCGCGGTCTCCTCGCCGACTTCGACGATCTTTGTGCCCGCAAAGGCGACGGCACCCTTTTCGTAGTAGCCCTTTGCGTCGGGGTCGCGCGTGATGACGCGGCCGTTTGTCAGTAAATACATACGATTCCTCCTTCTGCATACGGTTGGCGGTGAACAAAAAGTGTTTCAAACCCAGGGGGTTTGAAACACTCAAGCGCAAGCTGAGTGATAGTTGCAGCCCGTGCGCAAAGCACTTCGTTACAGCTACCAATCTTAAATTCCGTACTTATTATACCGCAGGAAACACAAATTTTCAACGCGGCACAAAAACTTTTTGCCTGCCATTTCCCACAAACTTTTTTCTCTGTTTTTGAGCACTTTGCGCTCTCTACAGCGCGGCGAGATAGCGGTCGCAGACTTCCCGCGCCTGCGCCGCGACAGCCTGCTCGTCGATGCCCGTGAGATGGCCATGCCTGACCGTGACGCGCCCATGCACCACGGTGTAGTCCACCGGGCCGCGCACGCCGACAGTGGCCAGGACCGACGCCGGGTCATAGCACGCGCCAACCAGCTCCAGCCTGCGCGAATCGATGAGGAACAGATCGCAGCATTTTCCTGCGGCGAGCTGGCCGATATCGTCGCGTCCGAGCAGCCGCGCACCGCCGCGTGTGGCCATTTTCAGAACGTCGTAGCCGGACGGCGCCTTGTCGCTGGAGGTCAGCCGGTGTAAAAGATACGCCGTGCGAAGCTCTTCCATGAGGCTCGAGCCGTCGTTTGACGCAGACCCATCCACGCCAAGACCCACCGGCACGCCGAGCTCCAGCATTTCCGGCACGCGCGCCACGCCAGACGAGAGCTTCATATTGGAGATCGGGCAGTGACACACGCCCGTGCCCGTCTCGGCCAGAAGTTTGAGCTCGTCGTCATTGAAGTGGATGCCGTGCGCGTACCACACGTCAGGCCCCGTCCAGCCGAGCGTCTGCATAAAGGCCAGCGGCCGCATCCCCTCGCGCTGGAGCATGTAGTTTTCCTCGTCCTTCGTCTCGCACAGGTGCGTGTGCAGGCGAACATGATACTGCCGCGCCAGAATTGCGCTCTGGCGCAGAAGCTCAGCCGACACAGAGAACGGCGAACATGGCGCGAGCGCCACCTGATGCATTGAGCCAAACGAAGCGTCGTGATATCTTTCAATCAGGCGCATGGAATCGGCCATGATCTCGTCCACCGTCTGCACGACGGAGTCGGGCGGCAGGCCGCCGTCCTTGACGCTTAAGTCCATCGACCCGCGCGAGGCGTGCATGCGCATGCCGAGCGTATCGGCGGCGGCAAACTGCGCGCCGATGAGCTCGCCGCTGCCCGCGGGGAAGACGTAGTGGTGGTCAAAGCAGGTCGTGCAGCCGTGCTTCATCAGCTCGCCCATGCCGGTCAGGGACGACAGGCGGATCACGTCCTCATCAAGGTTTTTCCACACCTCGTACAGCGTTTTCAGCCAGTCGAACAGCTCCATGTTCTGCACCTTGGGCAGATTGCGCGAGAACTGCTGATACAGATGGTGGTGCGTATTCACAAGGCCGGGGTAGCAGAGCATTCCGCTTGCGTCGATGATTTCGCCAGCCTGCTGCGGCAGATTCGGCCCGATGGCGCGGATCACGCCGTCTTCTGCATAGAGGTCGACACCCTGGAGAACGTCACCTGCGTCGTTGCACGTCACGAGCCGGGAAATGTTGCGGAGCAAGAGCGTTTTCATACTGTGCCTCCTGTTTTTTGATACATCCATTATACCGCATCGCGCGCCTCGCGCAAGAGAAAAGATGCAGACAGGAAAATTTCCCAAACACTTGACAAACACATCTGCCATGGCTATAATATACACGTTTCGGGCCTGTAGCTCAGCTGGGAGAGCGTTCGGTTCGCATCCGAGAGGTCGAGAGTTCGAGTCTCTTCAGGTCCACCAAATTAGATACCATAGATTGATACAGTGTATCCGTCTATGGTATCGTTTTTTTATGCCCCGAAATACCCGTATATCAAGGCTTTCTGAGACAGCGTTGTGCATTTCCCGTCCGGTTGTTCCCATATGTGCCGTTTTGGAAGTGTTTTCGAAGGCGTTTTATGCTCCCGGCTACCATCTGTAGTGGTCAGTAATCGTTAAACGACCGCTATTCGTTAAACA
>SFHJ01000002.1 GCA_004555655.1 Clostridiales bacterium | reverse complement strand
CTTCTTCACGTTTTCCACCTCCCAACTACAGTTTAGCATAAAGATAAAGGTAGACAACATGGTGGTTTTCCATGTGTCTACCTTTATCTTACATCTTCACTCTGCCGGAGGCTTTAACTGCATTATCTTAAAAACAGGCGCAGAAGCCAGCCATAGCGCTCCGGATTGTAGCGCTGATAGCGCATGGGAAGGTCCATCCACGTCTTTTTCTCGACGATGCTTTTTGTGTGTGAGAAGGCGTCGAAGCCCGTCTTGCCGTGATAGGCGCCCATGCCGCTTTCACCGACGCCGCCGAAGCCCATTTCGCTGGTGGCCAGATGGATGACGGCGTCGTTGATACAGCCGCCGCCGTAGCGGCAGCGGCCGGTGAGCTGGCGGATGCGCTGCCGGTCTTCGGAGAACAGGTAGAGCGCCAGCGGCTTCGGCATGGCATTCAGCTGCGCGTATACTTCTTCAAAGCTGTCAAAGCTGATGATCGGCAGAATGGGGCCGAAGATCTCCTGCTGCATCACGGGCGCATCCCATGTGATGCCGTCCATGACGGTGGGCGCAATCTGCAGCGTATCTCTGTTGGAATTACCGCCAAGTACCGTTTTTTCCCGGTCGATGAGGCCGCAGAGACGGTCAAAGTGCTTTTCGTTGATGATCCTGCCGTAATCGGGGTTTTTCAGGGCATCTTCGCCGTACTGCGCCCGGATCTGCGCGCAGAGCTCTTTTACAAGCTGCTCTTTCACACTGCGGTGGCAGAGGATATAGTCGGGCGCAACGCAGGTCTGGCCGCAGTTGAGAAACTTGCCGAACACGATGCGCTTTGCCGCAAGGGGGAGCTTTGCGCTGGCGTCGACAATGCAGGGGCTTTTGCCGCCCAGCTCCAGAACGGCGGGCGTGAGCGTTTCAGCGGTGTGGCGCAGCACCTCTCTGCCTACGGCCTGACTTCCGGTAAAAAAGACAAGGTCAAATTTTTGCTCCAGAAGTGCTGCGTTCTCGTGCCGCCCTCCGGTCACGACTGCAATATACTGCGGGTCAAAGCATTCGCCCAGCAGCCGGGCGATCACTGCGCCCGTGGCGGGGGAATACGCACTGGGCTTGACAACTGCGGTGTTGCCGGCGGCGATGGCGTCAGCCAGCGGATCGAGCGTGAGAAGAAGCGGATAGTTCCACGGGCTCATAATGAGCACGTTTCCGTAGGGCGAGGGCTGGCAGTAGCTTTTCGCGGCGAACTGCGCAAGCGGCGTGTGAACCGTGCGCGCGCGGGCAAAGCTGCGCGTATGGCGGAGCATGTAGCTGATCTCGCTTAAAACAAGGCCGGCCTCGCACATGAAGCTCTCATACGCGCTCTTGCCCAGATCTTCGGCGAGTGCGCGGCAGAGCTCCGCTTCATGCGCCTTGACGGCGGCGTAGAGTTTTTTGAGCTGCGCGATGCGAAACGGCACCGGCAGCGTCGCGCCGGTTTGAAAATAGCTTCGCTGCTGCTCCAGAATCTGTTCAATCTGCATCTGACTGCCTCCTGTCTGAGATTTTACAGTAAAACTGCTCAAAAAACATTCATATGCGGTGCTGCTTTCCTGCGGAAGCTATTGAAGATTCATCATCCTCCGCATTGTGCCACGGGAACCGGAAAAAGTCAACTGCGCGTCCATATCAAGGACAAAAAACCGGCGGAACCGAAAGATTCCACCGGTTTGCCGGATATATGGATGGGCGTCAGTTTTCTTTGCCGAACGCACGCCGCAGGCGTTGCCACAGACACGTTCGCTCAGGTATGGCTGCGCTTTCCGCGGCGAGCCTTGCCGCATCGGAGGCCTTGCGCATCAGAAGCTCCTGCGCGCAAATCTCCTCTTCGCCGGGTTCCTTGCGGCAATAGCTGCCGTCGGGCAGCAGCACGCGGGATTTGACGTTGTCGCGCAGCATGGCGTCCAAAATCTCGTGCAGGCGCTTTCGTACCTCGGGCGAGTCGATGGGGCAGGCGATCTCCACGCGGCGGACGGTGTTGCGGGTCATGAAATCGGCCGAGCCGATATACATTTTTTCGTTTTCGCCGCGGCCGAAGCAGAAAATGCGCGAATGCTCAAGATACCGGCCGACGATGCTGGTGACGCGGATGTTCTCGGTCTTACCCGGCACGCCGGGCAGCAGGCAGCAGATGCCGCGGATAATCATCTCGACCTGTACGCCCGCGCACGACGCCTCGGAGAGCCTGGCGATGATATCGGCGTCGGTCAGGGAGTTGAATTTTAGCAGGATATAGCCTTCAGAGCCGAGCTTGATCTGCTCATCCATCATGAACAGGATCTGGTTTTTAAAGCCGTTCGGCGCGACCAGAAGCCGCTGGTAGCTGCCCTGCAGGTTGCCGAGCGCCATGTTTTTAAAGAACGCGGCGGCATCGGCGCCGATGGACTCGGACGCGGTGACGAGCGAGACGTCGGTATACTGCGCGGCGGTCTTCTCGTTGTAGTTGCCGGTGCCGACCTGCGTGATGTGGCGCATCACGCCGCGGTCGTTGCGGGTGATGAGGCAGATTTTGGAATGCACCTTGTAGTCCTCGAAGCCGTAGATAATTTTACAGCCGGCTTCTTCCAGCCGCTCGGACCAGTCGATGTTATTCTGTTCGTCAAAACGCGCGCGCAGCTCAATGAGCACGGTCACGTCCTTGCCGTTTTCCGCTGCGGCGCACAGATACTCGACGAGCTTTGCCTTACGCGCCAGACGGTAGATGGTGATGCGGATGCTGACAACATCGGGGGCGTTGGCCGCCTCGCGGATCATCTGCAGAAACGGCTCCATCGACTCATACGGGTAGGAAAGCAGGATGTCCTGCTTCATGGCTGCGCGCAGCAGGCTCTGGCCGGGCCGGAGCATGGCCGGCTGCTGCGGAGCAAACGGCGGGTCGGAGAGCGCGGCGCGGCGGTCGTCGGAGAAAAACTCGCCCAGCGAAAAGACGTATGACAGATCGAGCGGCGCTTTGCGCGACAGAAAGATCTGCCGGTCGTCCACAGCAAAGCGGTGGCGGAAGAACTCCGTGAAGTGGCTGCTGATGGGCCTTGAGAGCTCCACGCGCACCACGCGCAGGCGGCTGCGGCGGCGCAGCAGCTTTTCCATCTTTGCGCGCACGTCCAGCTCCTGGCTGCCGAGCAGCGGATTGAACGGCTCGTCGTCCAGGTTGATGTCGGCGTTGCGCGTGATGCAGAAAAGTGTCTTTTCCAGCACGTCGTACATCTCGAACACCGTATCGGCGTAGGACAAGAGCAGCTCCTCCAGCAGCACAAAGCGGCCGGAACCGGACTGCAGATAGATTACGCGCGGCACGGAGCCGGGTACCGGGATGAGGCCCAGCAGCTCGCCCTTTTTGCGCTTCAAAAGCGCCGCCACGTGCGTCAGCTTACTGCCGAGATGCGGAAACGGATGGTGGCTGTCAACGATCTGCGGCGAAAGAATGGGCTGCACGGTGGTGCGGAAGAAGTGGCGCAGCTGCTTCTGCTCGGCCGGTGTGAGAGCGTCCATCGCCACATGCTGCAGACCCTCGGAGGACAGCTTCTGCTCGACGCTTTCAAACACGGCGTCGCGCTGTTCATACAGCGGCGTGGTGGCGGCATAGATCCGCTCGAGCTGCTCCCTGGCCGTGAGGCCGGATTTATTGTCGATGCCGTCAGGGTCGAGCACGGCGATATCGCCGAGGCTTCCCACGCGGATCATATAGAATTCGTCGAGGTTGCTGGTAAAAATCGACAGGAATTTCAGCCGCTCCAGCAGCGGCACGCGCGTATCCTGCGCCTCGGCCAGCACGCGGGCGTTGAACTGCAGCCACGACAGCTCCCGGTTCTGTGTATAACCCTGCTGCCAGATCTCTGCGGACATGCGATTTGCCCCCTTTTGTCGAATCTCCATTATTATACTCGATTCTCCGGCCCGCCGCAATGGGCACGGCACGTTTTTTCGGAAAAAACCTGCCGCGTTTTCGTATTATTTTCGTGGAAATCTCTTCACAAGCGGGCAGAAATGTCGTATGATACTACTATATTCCAAAAACCTTGTCCGGTGTTCCCGGAAGATGAGAATAAAACGCTGAGGGAGGATCTACTTATGAAAATCGGTCTGCTTACCAGCGGCGGCGACTGCCAGGGCCTGAATGCGGCGCTGCGCGGCGTGGCCAAAGCGCTCTACAATGAATTCGGCAGCAATGTGACCATCTGCGGCATCCGCGATGGCTACCGCGGGCTTATCGAGGGCGATTACCACCCCATGTCGCCCAGAGACTTTTCCGATATCCTGACGCTTGGCGGCACGATCCTCGGCACGTCGCGCCAGTCCTTCAAAACGATGCAGACGGCTGAGGAAAATGACGACACAAAGCTGGAGAAAATGCTCGCCACGTGCAAGCGCGCCGATTTTGATTGCCTCGTCATCCTCGGCGGCAACGGCACGCACAAAACGGCAAATCTGCTGAGTGAGCACGGCGTGAACGTTGTCACGCTGCCCAAGACCATCGACAACGACCTCTGGGGCACGCAGATGACGTTTGGCTTCCAGTCTGCAATGGATATCGCCGTGCAGGTCATCGACTCCATCCACTCCACGGCGTTCTCGCACAGCCGCGTGTTTATCGTCGAGGTCATGGGCCACAAGGCGGGCTGGCTGACGCTGCACGCAGGCATCGCCTCGGGCGCGGACGTCATTATCATCCCCGAAATCCCGTATTCGGCCAAGTCCATTGCCAGCGCCATAGAAAAGCGCAACCGCAGCGGCAAGCGCTTCTCCATCATCGCCGTGGCTGAGGGCGCTATCAGCAAGGAAGAGGCCAAGATGAGCAAGAAGGAGTTCAAGGCCGCGCGCGCGGAGATGCAGTATCCGTCCATCTCCTACCGGCTGGCCGATGAGCTCAAGGCGCTCACCGGACAGGAGATCCGTGTCACCATCCCCGGCCACTTCCAGAGAGGCGGCGCGCCGTGTCCTGCCGACCGGCTTCTGTGCACGCGTCTGGGCGTGGCGGCGGCCGGGCTCATCCGCGACGGCAAGTTCGGCAACATGGTGGCCGTGCAGAATGACAAGATTGTGCCCGTGCCGCTGAAAGAAGTTGCGGGCAAGCTCAAGACGGTGCCGGTCGACTGCGCACTCATCCAAACAGCCCGCGAGCTGGGCCTTTCCATGGGCGACTGATGTAAGGTCTGCGGCTGCGCGCAAATCGTCCGCTTTGGCGGGCGGCTTGCGCGCCTGCTTTTCGGGGCGGTTATGCTATACTGCTTGGTGAGAAGCAAGCAAAACGGGAGGGAAGCGATTGAAGCGATTGCATATGCAGCGTATCGGCTACCGCACGATTAAAACTGTGCTGGCGTCACTGGTGGCGCTGCTCATCTGCAGCCAGTTTGAGAAGATGGACCCGGTGCTCGTTCTGTTGGGCGTATACTGCGCGATGGAGCGGACCATCGCCGATTCGTGGCTCGGATGTCTGAGCCAGTTTTTTGGCGTGCTGGTGGGAAGTGTTCTGGGCTTTTTGCTGCTGCTGGCCATACCTGCGCCGCCGGAATGGCTGATTGCGCTGTGTCTGGTGGCGGTGATCTACGTGTGTAATCTGCTGCACATGTCCTATGCGGTCTTTTTATCCTCGCTCATCTTTGTCTCCGTGTGTACTGGCAGCGCAACGGCAGCAGATATTTTCGGCCGCATCCGCGACGTATCGCTGGGCCTGACGACGGGACTGATCGTAAATATCTTCGTACATCCAAACTCAAATGAGCCGCGCATCTATGCCTGCATCCGCGCGCTGCAGCAGCAGACGCTCCTGTGTGCGGAGCAGGCGGTGCTCTATGGCCGCTATCCCGACATGGAGCCGTGCCATAAGGCGCGGCTGGCGCTTGCGCGCGAGCTGGAGCAGGCGAAAAAGCAGCTGTTTCTATTCAGCCGCAGACAATACGAGGCGCGTGAAGCGATGACGAACGGCTGCGCGCAGCTTGCCATGCGCATGGCACAGGAGATCGAGGCCATCAGCTCGATGGATGTGCTCGCCGCGCCGTCGCCGGAGAATCTGCAGCGGCTGCTGGCGCTGGGACTCAGCGCCCCGGATGAGCCGCGCGCGCAGGCGCAGAGCGCCGAGGCGGCCGTACTGAATTATCATCTGGACTGTTTTTTGCGTGCATACGGGTTTCTGGAGGAGTTGCTGCCGCACACGAACACAGAAACAAAGCAGGATATATTGGTGAAGGAGAGATAACTATGTTGTATTCTGATTTTCAGGGGCTGAAGCTGTCGAAGCTGGGCTTTGGCCTGATGCGTCTGCCGCTCGCGGGAAGCGGGCCGGACGCCGCTGTCGACGAAGCGCTTGTGGCGCAGATGGTGGACTATGCCATAAAAAACGGCGTCAACTATTTTGACACCGCCTGGCCGTATCACGGCGGTACGTCGGAGACGGTCATTGGCCGGGTGCTCAAAAACTACCCGCGCGAGTCGTTCTGTCTGGCGAACAAGTTCCCCGGCCACCAGATCCGCGACAGCTACGACCCGGCGGAGATCTTTGAACAGCAGCTGAAAAAATGCCAGGTGGAGTATTTCGATTTCTACCTGCTGCACAACGTCTATGAAAACTCCGTCAAGGTCTACACCGACCCAAAGTGGGGCATCATTGACTATTTTCTGGAGCAAAAGCGCCTTGGCCGCATCCGCCATCTGGGCTTCTCCACGCACGGCAGCGTGCAGATGATGCGCGAGTTCCTCGAGCAATACGGCGACAAAATGGAGTTCTGCCAGATCCAGCTCAACTATCTCGACTGGACGCTGCAGCGGGCGAAGGAGAAGTGCGAGCTTCTGTGTGAGTATCACATTCCCATCTGGGTCATGGAGCCGGTGCGTGGCGGCAAGCTGGCAAACCTTCCCGAGGCCGACGCGGCCAGACTGCAGGCGCTTTGCCCGGGTGAGTCGTGCGCCAGCTGGGGCCTGCGCTGGCTGCAGACGCTTGGCCTGCCCACCGTGATCCTCAGCGGCATGTCGAGTATGGAGCAGATGCAGGACAACGTGCGCACATTCTCGGAAGAAAGGCCCCTGAACGAGGCAGAAAACGAGGCGCTTTTCGACATTGCCGAGCACATGAAGCAGTCTCTGCCGTGCACGGCCTGCCGCTACTGCTGCGAGGGCTGCCCAAAGGGGCTGAATATCCCGCTGCTGCTGGATATCTACAACGAACTGCGTGTGGCGCCGTCGGTGAACGCCAAGATGCGCGTCGAGGCACTGGGGCCTGAGAAGCAGCCGTCGGCGTGTATCGCCTGCGGCAAGTGCGCGCGCAGCTGCCCACAGAAGATCGACGTGCCCAAGGCCATGCGCGAAGCGGATGAAATTCTGAGCACGCTCCCCAGCTGGGCGGAGGTCTGCCGCCAGCGTGACGAGGCGGAAAGGCGCAGCCGCGCTGCCGCGCACGGAGCAACATGATACCGGACGCGCTTGTAACGCAGCTTGCTCTGGACTACTGCTGTGCGCCGGAAGCGGTGACAGACGGTGCAAATCATTTCCGCGTCTTTTCTCCGCAGGACGGGCGCAGGCGCTTTGACGGCGACCGGCCGGTGAAGCTCGCCGCCGTAAACGGCAAGCTCCTTTGCACGGGACGGGCGGATATCATCGAAGCGCTCGCCGGGCGGCTGAAAGAGGCGGATGGCACATGGCTGTTTGAGATGGACGCCCTGCGGCGGCTGGACGCGCTGCTCCAGGAATTTGGCTGCCGCGTCGGCCAGGTACATCCGTTTTTTACGGCGACGCAAATCACGCCCGCGCCGCAGATGGCACTGGACGCCATCTGGTACGAACGCGGTCAGATTGCGCAGTTTGAAGGCGACGCGCGCTTTTCCGAGGCGTTTGCATTCTGCCCGGACGCGCCCGACGTGCTGGGCGTGGCGGCGGTTCAGGATGGAGAAATCCTCGCTATGGCGGGTGCGAGCGCCGACAGTCCGCAGCTCTGGCAGCTCGGCATCAATGTCCTGCCGGAAATGCGCGGCCGCGGAATCGGTGCGGCGCTGATCGCGCGGCTCAAAAATGCGGTGATCGCGCGCGGCAAACTGCCGTATTACGGCACGGCCGTGTCGCACATCGCCTCGCAGCGCGTGGCCGTCAAGGCGGGGTTCCTTCCCGCGTGGGCGGAGCTGTTGGGCGAAGAGACTGTATAAAATGAGGCTGTCGAAAAACTCCTTTGGAGTTTTTCGACAGCCTCAAATGTCCCCGGAACAAAGTTCCGGGGACATTTTCAGAAGTTATTTGCGAGCATTGTGCCAAGTCTTTCTCCAAAACCCAGCGCGCGGTACATCGCAACGTCACCATCGGCGCAGCCGACGGTGAGGCTGGCGTAACCCTGTGCGCGGCAGAACGATTGCGCAGCGGCTACAAGCGTGCGCGCCACGCCTTGATGGCGGAAAGCGGGTTCAACGTAGAAATCGTCGAACACGCCTGTTTTTTTACAGGCGAAGGTCGAAAAGCAGCTGCTGACCGAGCAGATGCCGACAGGCCGGTTCAGGCGCCTGGCCACGAAAAATGTAATCTCGCCGCCGGAGATGGCCTGTTCCAGCCGCGTCTGCGCTGCTTGCTCCATCGGAGCTTCGCCGATTTCGGCAAGAAAGCCGCTTTCCAGATCCCAAAGCTCTTCCGGATTTGTCAGACGTTCTGCGGTGACGGCAATGCGCTCGCGCGGCGGAAGCAGCATGAGCGGCTCGCCCCAGCGGTCGCGGCCATTGGCGATGAAACCGAGACGGCTCCAGAAGCGGCGGCGGTTTTCCGCGCCGGCGTTCAGCTCGGCAAATGCTGCGCCCTGCTTTTTTCCCCAGTCCAGAAGTGCCCGCGCGCAGGCCGTGCCTGTGCCGTTTCCGCGAAACTCCGGAAAGACGCAGAACTCGAGGATGGACTGCTTGCCGTCCTCCGTGGCATATACGACCGTGAGCGCAAGGCCGATTTCCTGCCCGCCGCGCCGGAAGAGCAGATAGTGCATCGGATTTTCTTTCCGGTCGTGCAGCGCCTGGATCTGCCCGCGGTACTCCGCCGAAAGGAAAAAGGCGCGGGCTTCGCTTTCAGGATCGGGAAAGAGATCCCGCGCCTGATACGCGTGAAGCTGCGCCCAGAAGAATTCGGTGTCCTTCTGCGTGCACGCTTCGCGGATGGTGATCGGATTTGTCATATTCATATCCTCCATTTTCGATTGGAGGGTCAGATGCCGTGGGCCCTCCATGCACGGTTCGTTTTCATATAAGATCATCCTTTCTGCACAGAAGTCCGCCTGTCACGCGGCTGTGACCAGCATACCACATCGCACGCTGCGCGGCAAGAGAAAAGATGCAGTGAAGCTTGCGCGGCGGCGCGGGCTGTGGTATGATAGAGTAAATTATATTTACGTTGGAGGAATTCCTGCATGACGCTGGGGGAAAAGCTGCGCAAGGCGCGCACCGAAAAGGGCATGACGCAGGCGGAGGTCGCGGGCGGGAGAATCACGCGCAACATGCTCTCGCAGATCGAAAACGACGTGGCGTCCCCATCGGTGGGGACGCTGGAATATCTGGCGGCCCGGCTCGGCGTGCGCGCGGGGTGGCTGCTCGAGGACGCGCAGACTGGCGGCGAGGCGCAGAAGCTGCCCCGTGCGCGGCAGCTTCTGCAGCAGCAGAACTGGCACGAATGTCTGGACGCGGCGCAGGCGCTCGAAGGCGACGAGGCGCTCGCCATACAGGCCATGGCGGCGGCGCATCTGGCGCGCGCAGCGCTGGACGATGAAGCGTTCTCCGACGCGCGTGCGTATGCAGAGCGGGCGCTGGAGAGCAGCAGCCGCGGACTCTACCGCAGCCAGGCGCTGCAGCTTTCCATGGCGGCTGTTCTGGCGCGCTGCGCGCAGCAGGCCGGGCAGGATGTGGAGCAGGCCGTGGGCGAGTACCGCCGCATCTATCTGGAGGTGCAAAATGGCGTGGAGTATCATCTGCTCATGGCGCGCTACCAGCTTGAGCAGGAGCATATCCAGGCCGCCGAGCGCGAGATCTGGTCGATCGTCGATTTGCCGGAAAAGAGCCGCGCGGAATATCTCGTGCTGCGCGGGCGCATCGCGGCGAAGAAGGAGCAGTATGAAAACGCGGCTTTGTATCTGCAGCAGGCAGAGGAGCTGGGCGGGCTTTCGCGCATTTTGCGCCGCGAGCTCTACCGCTGCATGGAGCTGTGCTGCCGCGAGACGGGGGACTACAAGCAGGCGTATGAGTACGCGGCAAAGCAGATCGCGCTGAGCGAAGCGTAAAATAGCCCGGATTCCGTCTGGAATCCGGGCAAATTTTCTGAACGGTTACGCCTTGACGGCCTTGACAAACGCAGCCTTGTCCTCTGCCTTAAAGAACGCGCTGCCCGCGACGAGCACGTTGGCGCCCGCGCCCGTACAGATTTTGGCGGTCTGGACGTTCACGCCGCCGTCGACCTCGAGCTCGCAGGCGGGATTCTTTTCGTCGATATACGAACGGATCTTCGCGACTTTCGGCATCATGTCGGCCATGAACGACTGCCCGCCGAAACCGGGCTCGACGGTCATGACGAGAATCAGGTCACACAGCTCCAGATACGGCAGCACGGCCTCGGCCGGGGTTTTGGGCTTGACCGAGATGGCCGCCTTTACGCCGCACGCGCGGATGATTCTGAGCGCTTCGAGCGTGTTTTCCATGGTATCAGCTTCGATGTGGATGGTCAGAATATCGGCGCCGGCTTTGCAGAAGCGCTCAACATAGCGCACGGGCCGGTCGATCATCAGGTGCACGTCGAGCGTCAAATCGGTGATGCCGCGGATGGCGGCCACGACGGGAATGCCGATGCTGATATTGGGAACAAAATTGCCATCCATAACGTCAATATGGACATAATCGGCGCCGGCGGGCGTGAGCGCGCGGATATCGCGTTCGAGATTGACAAAATCAGCCGAAAGAATGGACGGAGAGACCTTAATCATGGCAGAAGAACCTCCAGTGTAAATTTGATGCCCCTGCGGCACCGGACGCCGGGCCGCTGCATACTTATGGGTATGCGGCCGCGCGGTCTGCGAAAGCTTCCTATCCCGCGCAGGCGGACCCGGCCGCTTCAAATAGCGGTTGCCTGAGAGACCCGCGGGCGATCAGGCAACCGCAACGGTTGTACTCATTATAGCGGCTTTCGCATAGCCTGTCAAATAGATTGCAGCCCTGCAAAGCGCTGCCGTGCCTTGACTTTCCGCCCTGTACGCGATAAAATCAGACATAAGAGAAATTATAATGGAAGGATATTTCCTTTGCAGCTCTGACGCTTTGCGCGCAGGCGCATGGGAGGTGGGAACGCCATGAAACAAAAGAAGAAAAAGTCAGTCATTCCAACCTATGCCGTCGGCCTGGTGTGGCTTTCCACCGCGCTGGCCGGGAAGCTGACGAGCCTGGGACAGGTGATCGGCTGTCTGGCGCTGTCGGCCGTGGTGTATCTGGTATTGAAGCTGTTCTTTCCGGACAAGCTGGTGACAGAGCCCGCGCAGGAAAATGAGCAGCAGAAAAAGTGTGAAAAGGCTGCGGAGAAGAAGGCCGAAAAGCCTGCCGCCGCGCCAAAGGCCGAGGCACCGAAGAAGACCGGCACCGGAAACGCCGAGCTGGACGAGATGCTTGCGCAGGGACAGACGTATATCCGGCGGATTGCAGAGCTCAACGACGAGATCCCCGATTTCAAGCTCTCGGCACAGATCAAGCAGATCGAAATCCTCACCGACAAAATCCTCTCGCACGTGCGCGACAACCCCGAAAAGCTCGGCGAGATCAAGCAGTTCATGAGCTACTACCTGCCCACGACCATCAAGCTGCTTGAACAGTATGTCGTGCTGCAGAATCAGGGCATGCGCATGGGGAACATCGACGACGGCATGAAGCGCATCGAGGATATGCTCGACAAGGTGATCGTCGCGTTCCAGAAGCAGCTCGACAGCCTGTTTGAGGCCGACGTTGTGGACATCACAGCCGACATTCAGGTGATGGAGCAGATGATGGCCAGCCAGGGACTGACCGACCGGAAAGATTTTTAAGAGCAAGGAGACAGAACGATGGAAGAAGAAAGAATCCCGCAGCTCACCCTTACGCCCGATCTTGAAGACGTTCCCACCATGGAGGTCAAGCAGCCCGACATGCTGCAGAAGGCCGAGGCCGCGCCCGAGGCAGGGCCCGATCTGTCTGTGCTGTCGCCTGCCGAGCAGAAGGCAGTATTGGAGTTTGCAAAACAGATCGATCTGACCGATTCGAATCAGGTGCTGCAGTACGGCGTGGCCGCGCAGAAGAACATCGCCGATTTCTCCGAGACGGCGCTGAACAAGGTCAAGACCAAGGATATGGGCGAGATCGGCGATATGGTCTCGAGCCTGCTTGTCGAGCTCAAGACCTTTGACGAGCCGGAGAAGAAGGGCTTTGCGGGCCTGTTCAAGAAGGCCAACACCAACGTCGAGATCATGAAGGCCAAGTACGGCAAGGCCGAGGAGAACGTCGACCGCATCGCGGGCGAACTGGAAAAGCACAAGCTGACGCTCATGAAGGACGTGGCTGTGATGGACCAGATGTACGACAAGAATCTGGAGTATTTCAAGCAGCTCACCATGTATATCCTGGCCGGCCAGAAGAAGCTGGCTGAGGAGCGGGCAACCACGCTGGTGCAGCTTCGCGACAAGGCCGCACAGTCAGGTCTTCCCGAGGACGCGCAGGCCGCCAACGACTTTGAAAATAAGTGTATCCGCTTTGAAAAGAAGCTGCACGACCTTGAACTGACGCGCGTGATCTCCCTGCAGACCGCGCCGCAGATCCGCATGATCCAGAATAATGACCAGCTTATGATGGAGAAGATCCAGACCTCCATCATGAACACCATCCCGCTGTGGAAAAACCAGATGGTGCTCTCGCTCGGCATTCAGGACTCGGCAAAGGCCATGCAGGCGCAGCGCAAGGTCACGGATATGACCAACCAGCTGCTGCAGAAGAACGCCGATATGCTGAAAATGGCCACGGTTGAGACTGCGCGCGAGTCTGAGCGCGGCATCGTGGACATCGAGACGCTCAAGCACACAAATGAGAGCCTCATCAGCACGCTCGACGAGGTGCTGCAGATCCAGACTGAGGGCGCGCAGAAGCGCAGGGAGGCCGAGGCAGAGCTGCGCAAGATCGAGGGCGAGCTCAAGCAGAAGCTGCTGGAATCGCGTAAGGCATAGACAGGAGACGCTATGAAATTTTTCAAAAAACAGGGCGTTGCGGTCACCATCTGTATTGTGATGATCGTCGCTGCGATCGCAATCGGTTTTTTTGGAAACGCAGGCAAGACCGAGTACAAGCCGGATTCTGCCGCGTCGGCGGCGGATTGGGGCCGCGAACACGCCGGGGAGTATGTGAAGTTTATCAGCGACGGCGCGGGGCTTCTGAGCGATTCTGCGGTGCAGAAGCTTGCACAGACCGACGCGGAGCTGGACTACACCTATTCCAGCATCGTGGCCGTGGCTGTTGTCGATGGGCTGGGCGGTCAGGATATCGAAGACGCGGCGTATGATTACGGCAGCGCGCTCGGATGCGGCGAGACAGATCTGATGCTGCTGATCGATACCGGTTCGCAGGACTGGTACGTCGCCTGGGGCGACGAGATGTCGTATTATGTGAATAACGAGCTGGAGATCATTTTCCGCTCCTACATGGGCGAGAGAATCTTCTCCGGCAGCGCTGACAAGCAGCTCCAGGCGCTGTTTACGGATCTTGCCGACTGGTATGAAGACACCATTCCCGTGGCCGGTTCGCACGGCGAGACGGCCTCTGCGGGCAGCAGGCTTGCAACGCTGCTGGTGACGGTCTGCATCATCATTGCCGTTATCGCGGTGATCGTGGCGCTGTGCGCGCGTCCGCGCAGGCGGTACTACGGCGTGCCGCGCGGCTCAGGCGGGTTCTGGAGGGGCATGTTCCTCGGCTCGATGCTGAACGGCAATCACCACCATTCGCCTCCGCCTCCACCGCATAATCCGCCGGGCGGCGGGTTCGGCGGCGGCCCGTCGGGCTTTGGCGGCGGCAACCGCGGCGGCGGCTTCGGCGGTTCGAGCCGGGGCGGCTTTGGCGGCGGAAGCCGTGGTGGCTTCGGCGGCGGCAGCCGGGGCGGCGGCTTCGGCGGCGGCAGCCGGGGCGGCGGCTTCGGCGGCAGAAGATAATAAACAGGCGGCAGGAAAACCCGCCGTACAAGATGAGCGCCCGGCTGCCTCTGGTGGCCGGGCGCTGGTTGTATTGCGGAGATCGCCTGCCCGCCGGAAGACAAACGTTGAGGCAGCCACGGCGATGGTTTTGCCTGTGAGTGCCGCGGCTGCGACCGTATTTGGGATGCTGGCTGCCGCTTTTGTGTGCGCGCTTCAACTGTGCCGGGCCAGCGGGGACGGAAACAGGGAAAAAACAGAAAAACAGGAAAAAACCTCCTGCGTATCGCTGCGTGAACGGGACATACTATCTATGCAATTCGAAAAGGAGGAATTGAAGATGGATTTCACGCACACCAAGGCCAACAAATCGATCGAGTGCACCGTCGTATCCTGCGACAACCACTGCGCCACCGAGAACTACTGCTCGCTGGACAAGGTCCGCATCGGCACGCACGAGTGCAATCCCACGATGGACCAGTGCACGGACTGCCTGTCCTTCGTCAAAAAGTAAACAAAACGCAGATTGCCCCGCCGCATTCCCTTGCGGCGGGGCAAAATTTTCTGTAGTACCCTGATTGGACGGAAAACAGATTAGCAGCAGAAGACGACCGGCCACGCGCCGCCGCAGAACGCGCGCGCAAGCAGAAATGTCACGCACATGCCGCAGCAGCTTCGGCCTGCCTCGGCCGCGCCGAAGCCATGGGCGCGCTGCGTTTCGTGGTACGCCTGGCCCTGATGCTCGATCTGCTGCCTGGTCTGCTGGAACTCAAGGTTGTCCGGCTCCATGGCGCAGGCCTTGTTGATCTGTTCATAGCCCAGCACGCGGTTGCCGAGGTTTGTGTTGGCAATGGCGGCGAGATGATACCACTGCGCCGTGCGCCGGTACTCGGGTACCTGCTCGAGCACGCGCAGCGCCGAGGCATAGTCGCGCATGTAGATCCAGCGGCGTGCGGACTCGACGGGGTCGGCGCTCTGCTGCTCGGACTGGCGGTACCAGCCGGAAAAGGGGTCGGCATAGTCCGGCCGCGTGGCCGTCTGCTGCGGCTGGGGATTTTTGATCTGGTCGTAGGCGGCGTTGATCTTGTTCATCATCTCCGCCGCATGCGGATCGCCGGGGTTCATATCGGGGTGGTATTTCTTGGCAAGCGCGCGGTAGGCCCGCTTGACCTCTTCATCGGTCGCGTCGGGCGTGAGGTCGAGCACGCGGTAGGGATCGTCGATCATGAGTCCGCCTTCTTCTTGGGCTTGTGGAACTGGCTCTGGAAGCGCGTCCAGACGCCGGAGTAGAGAATGTTCTGGAGTAAGTCTGCGTCCTGCACCAGCGGCAGACGCTCAAACTGCGCCGCTGCGTCGCCGATCAGCAGTGTGAGCTGCTGCTCCAGGTGCCCGGGACTTGTGTCTGTCAGGCCGAGAAGGGGATTGTAGCGCCCCTTTTTGCGGTCGGTTTCCAAATCGCACGCGGCATCGAGAAAATAGATGAACTTGCCGAGCGCAAAACCGAAGCTGCGCAGAACGGTTTCCCACCGGTCATTTTGATAGACGAAAAGCTCGGCCATCAGGTTCCCGAATTCGTTTGCGGCCTCATCCGGAAAGGTACCGCGCGCCGATTCCAGCGCCGCCATGCGCGTAAGACAGCCGGAGATCGCGCCGCACTGGCGCGGATACTGCTGCTCCGCCTTCTGTTTCGCTGCACGCAGCAGCTTTGCCTCGGCCAGCCGCAGCGCGCTGCGGTCATCGTGCCAGTCGTCCATGCAGTTATCATATGCCAGCGCCGTGTTCATCGCGGCGGCATAGTGCGTGATGGGGGTCACAAAATATGTATGCGCCCTGCACGGATGCGCGAAGCAGCGCTCGCAGCCCGGCTGCTCATCCGGCTCGTAGAGTGAGCCGAGCAGCAGCGCCAGAAACGTCATGTCATAGGTGAGCGCCAGACGGCTGGCGAAGCCGTATTCCCGCCGCAGCGCGCGGCACAGCCCGCAATAGCAGCTGCGGTAACGCGCGCGCTGCGCTTCATCGAGCCGTCCGGCATCGGCGATCACATAGCCAAACATGGCGCACCTCCTGCATGTTTTCCTCAGTATAGCATAAAAACTGCGCAATGCAAAGCGGTTTCAGCACGGCTTTTTGCGGCGCAGCCAGCGCGCGGGCGGACTGTCGGGGGAAAAGAGCAGCTCATTGAGGTACGCGCCGTAGAACAGGATGGAAAGGCACGCGTACAGCCACAGCATTGTGAGCGCGATGACGGCCAGGCCGCCGTAGAGCTCGGAAAAACGGCTAAAATGGTTTACATAAAATGAGAACGCATAGGAAAACGCAATCCACGCCGCCGCAGCCGCCGCCGCACCGGGCAGTACATGCGAAAGCTTTGCGCGGCGGTTGGGCAGCGCGAGAAAGAGCGCGGAAAAAAGCGCCGTCAAAAACGCGAGGGTATACAGGTGCAGATGCTGCAGAAGCGCCGACAGCAGCAGTGCCAGATGCGCCTCGTGCGATAAAAGGAGCGCCAGCAGCTGCCGGCCCCAGACGTGCAGCGTCAGCGTCAGCACCAGCGACAGCAGAAACAGCAGCGTGTATGCCGTGCACAAGAGCCGCACGCGCAGATACCCGCGCGACTCGGGTGCGCCGCACACGGCGTTCAGCGCGCGCAGAATGCCGAGCAGCCCCTTCGAAGCCGACCACAGCGTGACGAGCGCACTCACCGAGACGACGGCCGGACGGCTCGTACCGTAGAGCGCGTCCGTGAGGTAGGAAAAAAGCGGCAGCAGCGTCTGCGGCACGACGCCTGAGACGAGCGCCAACAGATCGTTCTTCGTCCCCACGGTATATGGCAGCAGCGCGAGCAGAAGGCTCGTCAGCGGCAGGCATGACAGCAGCAGAAAAAACGAGGCGTTAGCTGCGAAGACCGGAATCTGCAGCCGGCCGATTTCACGCAGAAGCGCGCGCAGACGGGGGAAAAATCGCATATTTGCCTCCAAAAAAGCAAAAAAGTTTTCGACAAAGCAGCGGCAGATTTTGTATATTTCAAGAATTTGCGCTACAGGATTTTGTGACGCCGCTGCGAAGACGGTCGAAGCAGGGAAAAGCGCGTCGAATTGCGCGAATTTTTTTCGTTTTCAGCGCGAAGAATGTGTGATTCAATAGAACTGGGAGGGGAGCAATATGAGAAACAGAAGTCTGATTCACACAAGAAACACCCGCACATGGACGGGCGAGCAGCTGCATTTGGAATACTATCTTTTGAGCGAACCCATCATGGGCGGCTGCGCCGACAGCTACGGCGTGGAGGTGCTGGCCAGAAGCGGGAACGAGGTCGAATATGCCGGCGTGCCGGGCATCACGCTTACCGGCACAAGGATCTTACAGCTGATCGACCGCCTGGCTGCCGGGACGGTCACGCCCACGGCGCTGTATGACGTGGTGCAGGACTGGCTGTAGAAGCGCACTGGGAAAAAATGTAGACACGGTGGCGGAAATTTGTTATAATGCTGTACATGAAACCGAAAAGTGGAGGAACGCGTTATGAAATGTCCGTACTGCGGCGATCAGGAGAGTAAGGTCGTCGATTCGCGCCATTCCGAAGATGGCCAGAGCATCCGCCGCCGGAGAGAGTGCCTGTCCTGTCAGAAGCGTTTTACGACGTATGAGACGGTGGAGAGTTTGCCGATGGTCGTCATCAAGCGCGACAACAGCCGGCAGTCGTTCGACCGCAACAAGATTCTCAACGGCATGCTGCGTGCATGCGAGAAACGGCCGGTCGCGATGGCCGATCTTGAGCTTGCAGTCGATGAGATCGAGCAGAGCCTGCAGAACTCGCTCGACCGCGAGGTGTCCACGTCGCAGATCGGCGAGCTGGTCATGGAACGGCTGAAACCGCTCGACGAGGTGGCGTACGTGCGCTTTGCCTCTGTCTACCGGCAGTTCAAGGACATCAACAGCTTCATGCGCGAGCTGAACAAGATTCTCGAGGAAAGATAGAGCGTGCTGCCATAGCCGCCAAAGCGATGCCGCTTTGGCGGCTATGATGTTTTTGTCACAAACACCGGCGCGCAGGCGCAAGCAGAATGTTGTGGTAGCTGGCGCGTGACATGCTGCTGATGTGTTCGATGGTGGCCATGAGCGATGCGCCCGTGGCGAGGTATTCATCCGTGTCGTGCGTGACGGCGTACTGCCTGAGCGCAGCAAAGTCCTTCATTACGTCGTCGGCTTCGTCGTGGCGCAGCACAACGCCGAAAAAGCGCTCGTGATCCTTCCACTGCCGTTCGGCCTCGCGCAAGATCGGCTGTACGGCTGAAAAATCCTCCGCATATGCCTTGTGCTGCGCCTTTTGCAGCAGCTGCAGCGTTTCACTGCATGCCGCGCGCACGGCGTTTGACGAGACGATGCAGAAGCTGAGCGAGAGAGCCAGAATGACGAGTGCGATGATACAGTGCCGCATGTTATGCCTCCTGTTTGATGGAAAGATAGAGCTTACCGCCCGGCTCGGCCGTCATGAGATAGACGCTTTTGACTGAGCAGTTGTAGTTCTGCAGCTGTTCTTCGATCCATGCGGCCGTCTTGCCCAGCAGCTTCAGATTGTTTTTCAGCAGCTTTCCGCCCGAGATCAGCGTGATGGGAAGCTGGAGATCGTCCACCTGCACGCCGGCGTCTTTGGCGGCGGCAGGTTCGTATTTGGGATAGAGCAGCGTACTGATTGCACCGTTGGTCTCCAAAATGGCAAACTTGACCGTGGTGATGTCCACGATGCCCTGTATGCGCAGATATTCGGTCAGCTCGTCCGGATTGATGCGTGTTTTTTTCATGTTTTTCTGCAGCAGTTTTCCGTGTTCGATGAGGATAACCGGTTTGCCGCAGAAGAACCTGCGCAGCCCGACGGAGTGATAGGTTCCCACCGACAGAAAAAGCTCGATTGCAAGGACCACCAGAATCGGGATCAGGCCGGAAAGCAGCGGGATGCCTGTGTCCTGCATCGGAACCGAGGCCAGATCGGCAATCAGGATGCTCACGACAAATTCCATCGGCTCCATCTCGCCGAGCTGCCGCTTGCCCATCAGGCGCACGACCATGATTAACACCAGATACAGGATCACGCTGCGGATAAACGAGATCAGCATGGATGATTCACCTCGGAAACAGTGTGTCCCGCGCAGGCAAAAGTATGCAGAAGCGGCGTAAAAGTCGCTCTGTTCATTTGCGTACATCTGTGCTATAATGAAGCAAATACAGCTTGCGCGCAGCCCGGCGGCGCGCAGAATTCGGAGGAACGGCATGGAGCAGGACAGATCGAGCGAACAGCTGGAATACGACAGCGCAAAGGCGCAGCAGCCTGAACAGAAACAGCCATATACGCCGCGGCCCAAGTCGCAGATCATTCTGGCGTGGGTGCTGATTGCGGTGGTGGTGCTGGCGATTCTGGGCTCGTGCTACTGGCAGATCTTCGGAAAGTTCTGAGCGGGAGCTGCCATGCTGATTTTAGGAATTGACCCCGGCTATGCCACGACGGGCTTCGGCGTGGTGCAGGCCGAGCGCGCGGAGTATAAGCTGGTGAACTACGGCACCATCACCACGCCCACAAGCCTATCATTTCCAGAACGGCTGAAAATGCTCTACGACGACATGGTGGAGCTTCTGCACACGGTAAGGCCCGACGCGGTCGCGGTGGAGGAGCTCTTCTGGGGCCACAATGTCACGACCGGCATCGGCGTTTCGCACGGCCGGGGCGTTATATTGCTTGCCATTGCGCAGTACGGCGTGCCGGTCTTTGAATACACGCCCAATCAGGTCAAACAGTCGGTGGTGGGCTTCGGCGCGGCGGAAAAACGCCAGGTCATGGACATGACCCGGCGGCTTTTGAGGATGGAAAAGGTTGCGCGGCCCGACGACGCGGCGGACGCGATTGCCATTGCGCTGTGCCATGCGCGCAGCGCCACGTCCCGTCTGAGCGCGCTGGAGCATAAATAGGAGAAGGCAATGTTTTATTATTTGAATGGCACCGTTACGGTGCTCGACCAGAATCTTGCAGTTGTCGACTGCGGCGGCGTGGGCTACGCCTGCCGGACGACAAACTATACGCTTGCCCGGCTGCAGTTGGGAAAGCCCGCGAAGCTCTATACCTACTGCAACATCCGCGAGGACGCGTTCGATATCTATGGTTTTTCCACGCGTGAGGAGATGAACTGCTTTGAGCAGCTTTTGTCCGTCTCGGGCGTGGGGCCCAAGGCGGCGCTGGCCATTTTGTCGGTCGTCTCGCCCGATCAGTTCACCCTTGCCGTGATGACGCAGGATGACAAGACGCTCACCATGGCGCAGGGTGTGGGCAAGAAAATGGCACAGCGCATTTTACTCGAACTCAAGGACAAGATCGCGGGCCAGCAGATGGAGCTCACAAGTGCGAGCATGGCGGGCGCGCCGGCGGTGCGCGGCAGCAAGTCCGCCGAGGCTACGGCTGCGCTGGCAAGTCTGGGCTACAGCACGGCCGAGATCGGCGCGGCGCTCAAGGGAATCGACGTGGAGAACCTGCCGCTCGAGGAGATCGTGCGGCAGGCGCTGCGGGCGATGGTCATGAAATAAGGAGGACGCCGGATGAGTCTGGATTTTTCACAGGATTATGAAGCGCCGATCGTAACGGCGTCGCTGACCCCAGGCGATGACGGCGAGGTCAATCTTCGCCCGAAGACACTGGCCGACTACACCGGTCAGGAAAAGGCGAAGGGAAACCTCTCGGTCTATATCGAAGCTGCGCGCAGGCGCAGTGAGCCCTTGGATCATGTGCTGCTCTACGGCCCGCCGGGCCTCGGCAAGACGACGCTCGCGGGCGTCATCGCCAACGAGATGGGCTCGGGCATCCGCATCACCTCGGGCCCCGCGATTGAAAAGGCGGGCGATCTTGCGGCGCTTCTTACCAATCTCGCGCCGGGCGATATTCTGTTTATCGATGAGATCCACCGCTTAAACCGTGCGGTGGAGGAGATTCTGTACCCTGCGATGGAGGACTATGCCATCGACATCATTATCGGCAAGGGACCCTCGGCCAACTCCATCCGGCTCGATCTGCCGCGCTTTACGCTCATCGGCGCGACGACGCGCGCCGGCCAGCTCTCAAGCCCCCTGCGCGACCGTTTCGGCGTACAGCTGCGGCTGGAGCTGTACACAAATGAAGAGCTTGCGCGCATCGTCAAACGCTCGGCGGCGCTGCTCGGCATCGAAATTGAGCCCGACGGCGCAGCGGAGGTCGCCTCGCGTTCGCGCGGCACGCCGCGTATTGCCAACCGGCTTCTGCGCCGCGTGCGCGACTTTGCGCAGGTGTACTACGACGGCGTCATCACCAAAGAGGCCGCCGACCATGCGCTCGGCAGGCTGGAGGTCGACAAGCTGGGCCTTGACGCCATCGACCGGCGGATGCTGCGCGCCATCATTACGAACTACGGCGGCGGCCCGGTCGGCCTTGAGACGCTGGCCGCCACCATCGGCGAGGAGGCGGTCACGCTCGAGGACGTTTACGAGCCGTACCTGATGCAGATCGGTTTTTTGACGCGCACGCCGCGCGGCCGTTGCGTGACGCAGCTGGCGTACGACCATCTGCATCTGCAAAATGACAAGACCGTGCAGTCTGAACAGCTGCATTTTTAAGTGAGGAGAAGCTATGGGTAAATTATTTGGAACCGACGGCATCCGCGGCGTGGCGAACGAGACGCTGACGGCCCCGCTTGCCTACCGCGTGGGCCAGGCGGCTGCGATTTCGCTGGCCGAGGGAAAGAACACACGGCCGATGGTCGTCATCGGCAAGGACACGCGTATTTCCTCTGACATGCTCGAGTGCGCGCTCATCGCGGGCCTGACGGCCTGCGGCTGCGACGTGACGGAGCTGGGCGTCATTCCCACGCCGGGCGTGGCGTATCTCACGGTCGCGCTGCACGCCGACGCCGGTATCGTCATCTCGGCCTCACACAATCCGTTTGAGCACAACGGTATCAAGATGTTCTCATCCGAAGGCTACAAACTCAGCGACGCGCTGGAGGAGGAGATCGAGCGGCTCATCCTGCAAAGCGGCGAACTGCCTGTCAAGACGCACGGGGCGCTCGGCAGGCGGGCCGACGGCCGTAAGCACTGCGCGCAGTATATAGAGCATCTGGCCTCCACAGTGACGGAGCTTGCGCCGCTGCGCGTGCTCTTTGACTGCGCCAACGGCGCGTCGAGCGTCACGGCAAGAAGCCTCTTTGGCCGCTTTGCACTGCAGGCCGATTATATGAGCTGCGAGCCGGACGGCGTGAACATCAACGACCACTGCGGCTCGACGCATCTGGAGTCGCTCAGCAGGCGCGTGCGCGAAGGCGGGTATGATCTTGGCCTCGCGTTCGACGGCGACGCCGACCGCTGCCTGGCCGTGGATGAAAACGGCGAGGAGATCGACGGCGACAAGATCATGGCCGTGTGCGCCAAGACGCTGACCGCGCAGGGGAAGCTGCAGGGCGGCGGCTTTGTGGCGACTGTGATGTCGAACATGGGTCTGCACAAATACTGCGCGGCACAGAACCTGCGGCTGCTGTGTGCCAGCGTGGGCGACCGCAACGTGCTCGAGCTCATGCAGAAAGAGCACATGGTGCTCGGCGGCGAGCAGTCGGGCCATATCATCTTCCTTGAGCATATGACGACCGGTGACGGCCAGCTTGCCGCACTGCAGTTCCTCTCCATCCTGACGCAGACCGGCAAGCGTGCCAGCGAACTTGTGCAGGACATCCCGCGCTATCCGCAGGTGCTCATCAACGTGAAGGTGGGCGGCAACGAGGCCAAGACCGCCATCATGCAGAGCCAGGCGCTGAAGGCGGAAGTAGCAGCGGCGGAGGGCCTGCTCGCAGGTGACGGACGCGTGCTTGTGCGCGCGTCGGGCACCGAACCGCTCATCCGCGTGATGGTGGAGGCCGGAAGCGAAGCTGCCGCCGCGCAGACGGCGCAGCGGTTGGTGAAAGCCGTCGAAAATTTACAAAAAAACCTCGAAAACTAAAATCGAATTTATTTACTATTGACAAAGCGGAAAACTTTGCTATAATGACGGTAGATGTGGATGATTTTTACAGTTGCAGCTGGTTTCGTTCGCATCCTGTGCGCGCCTGACGAATCTTCGGTTTGCTTTGTACCCTCTCTTTTGTGTACATGTGATGAATCGGCTTCCAATCAAGATCGCATGGCAAGTTTTGGCACATCCAGCGTAAGCTGATGGCATATCAATGTCCCTGTTACTACGAGCGCGAGCCGCAAATCTCAGGGCAAAACCACTATTTCGCTAAAGAGAGGTAAAATCAATGTACGAAGACAAAACTTTAGTCTGCAAAGAATGTGGCAAGGAATTCGTTTTCACCGCCGGTGAACAGGAATTCTACGCAGAGCGTGGCTTCCAGAACGAGCCGCAGCGCTGCAAGGCCTGCCGCGACGCTCGTAAGAATGCGACCCGTGGACCCAGAGAGTACTTCACCGCTACCTGCGCAGCTTGCGGCGGCGAGGCCCGCGTTCCGTTCGAGCCGAAGTCCGACCGTCCGGTCTACTGCAGCGATTGCTTCGCGCGCATGAAGAGCCAGGGCTAAAAGACAGAGTAATCAGGGGGCGCACCGGTTGGTGCGGCCCTTTGATGTGTGTATGGTGCCTTTTGCGCAAAAAAAGCCGCAGCGGCGGAAAACAGGGCCTTCTCCAGGCGGAGAAGGCCCTGTTTTTACTCGGAAATTTTCTTATAGACGAACGCGTTGGGAACGGTTCGGCCACCGGTGTAGCGGATATTGGCGTTTGAGCAGCGAATAACATACTCGCCGTCAAACCACATCATGGCGCTGGTGCCGCCGTCGACGTTCATGGCCTGCATGCAGTTATGGCGCTCAAGGATGCCGGTGCAGGTGTTCACGTCGGTGCCCACGCTGCCCTCAAAGGGCATGCGGCCCTCGATGACGAGCATCAGAATCTCATACTTGTCTGACTGGCCGATGCACGCGCGCGGATTTTTCTCGATCCAGAAGCCGTCGTAGAACGTCTCACCGTCGATGATAAGCGCGGGCTGGAACTCAGTGGCATCGGTGCAGTCCTCGCTCACAGGGTCGGACGCGTCCTTGATGTAGAAGAGGTTATCCTCGTGCAGCTCAATGCGCTTGTAGCCCCAGCCGAAGTGCGAGCCGTAGGATTCGCCGTTGCTCATCGTATAACCGGCGATGATGCCGCCGTTGCCGTTGCCCTGGTTGCCCTGTGCATCGACGTCGATGAAACCGTTGGCAACCATGGCCAGCACGCCGTCGTGCGCTTCGGCGATCTCACCGGTGAGCTGGCCGGCAGAGCCGATGTATTGCGACATCTCAATGCTCAGCTGCGCCGGGTCCTTTGCCACGGCCAGTACGCCGCGATAGCCAGAGCCCTCAATGCGCAGAAGCAGGATCTGGTTAGCCGCGTCGATGGCCAGAACCTGCTCGCCCATGGTGGTCACAATGGACGTGCCCTCGTCGTCAAAGCCGGCCTCGTTGATATAGATCCTGCTCCAGCCGTTGTTGAGAACGTGCGGGTTGTCGTCTATGTAGGCCTGCATGCTATCCTGATCGAGCTCCCAGAAGAGCTCGTAGAACGCGGCTTTTTCCAATTCGGCCTGCTCTTCGGGCGACATGACGTCCGGCTCTATGGTCTCAATATCAGCATCGACGACCTTTGCTGACTCATCGTCGGGCGCTTCTGCAGGCTCATCGGGCTTTGTCCACGTGGAGACGATACCGATCTGGCTGCCCGCGGCGTTGGACTGGCGGGTGATGACCTCGTCGATGACGTCGCCGGGAATGAAATACGTTGCCAGCCACTTGTGGCGCATGGTGGACATGGCCGTCTGGATGTAGATGTTGCGCCATTTTGTGACGAATGAATTCTGCGAGTAGATACAGAAGAAATACAGCCCCTCCAGGCACAAAATGACCGTCAGCACGATGGCCAGCACCTTCAGCGGCTTTTTCTGCCTTCCCTTTTTCTTTTTTTTCTTGCCACCTTTTGCGACGCGCGCAGCGGAACGGGAATTGCCGAATAGTTTTACTTGACTCATATTTACGCTCCAAAACGGAAAAATCAGACAATTTTTGTAAATATATATACGGTATCCGGCCGGACGGCGCGAAAACCGGGTAACTGAGTTACATTCTAGCATATCAGGCGCAAATAATCAAATGGTTCCGGCAATCTTATGATTATTTAAGAAATGGAAGCGGCGAAAACTGCGCGGACGATTGGACACGCAAGGTCCCGCGAAATAAAAAGGCGCCCGGAAGCCCTGAAAAATTTTCGCGCCCGCAGGCGCGAAAGACATGCAGATCATTTTTCCCGGCGGCGTGTACGTCGGGAAAAATACACTCCGGCCTGCAAGTGTGCAGGCTGTCCGACTTTGGCGGACAGCTCGTGCGCGCAGCAGGCCGCGGCCTGTTGTCGAAAACTCCAAAGGAGTTTTCGACAGCCTCAAAAATGGCCGCCCGGATGGGCGGCCATTTTTGAAGATGAAATGGATTATGTAGCCTCTTCCGCAGCGGCGGCGAGCTTGCCGATGTTCATGAACACCTGCGCGCCCATTGCACGGGTCGCGGTATTGGCCGGGGAGAAGTTGCCGTTGCTGCCGGAGAGAATCTTCTTTGCGGTGCAGTAGGCAACGCCCTCAAGCGCCCAGCTGGCGACGGTGTCGGCGTCCTTGTAGGACAGCGCGGCGGCCTCGACCTTCTCAGCACCGTTCACAGCCACGTCGTAGCCGTAGAGGATCTTGGCCATCTCCTGACGGGTGACAGCCTGATTGGGCTTAAACACGTCGCCGTAGCCGTTCACGATCTTGTTCTGTGCGGCCCACAGTACGGCGTTGGAGTACCACTTGCCGTCTTCACAGTCGGTAAAGGTATCGGAGAGCTTGCCCTCAACCTCGGGCTTACCGGCCTGACGGTAGAGCATGGTGACCAGCTGGCCGCGGGTCAAAGAGCCGTTCGGGTCGAAGTTCTTGCCGGTGCCGTTCATGATGCCGGCCTCGGTGACGTAGTTGATGGCGGCCACGGCCCAGTTGCCGTCGGCAACGTCAGCGTACTTGGTGGGGATGACGGTGATACGGCCCTGCGGCTTGGCATAGGTTGCGGGCACGACGCCGTTCAGATAGTCCTCGATGTAGGTGATGAGCACCTGGTTGTCCAGCATGACCTCATCCTGCAGGAGCTTGTTGTCCATGAACATGTTGATGCCGTCGCCGCCGGACTTGAGCATGTAGTTGTGCGAAGCCAGCTCGTAGGTGGCCTTCGGATCAATGGGAACGTACTTGCCGTTCGTCAGAACCTGCACGTTCTTGACGCGGTATTCGCCCTCAACCGCGGCGAACATGGACTTGTCGTCGCCCTTGGCGGAGGAAGCAACGCCGGTGTCAATGGTGTACTTCAGGCCGGAGACCTGCAGGAAGCCGCCCATTTCGCCGATGGAGTTCGTGCCGTCGGAGGCAAGACCGGCCGTGTTGCGGGCCGCCCACTCCAGCGCGTCGATGATCTCCTGGCCGGTGGCCTCGACAACGCACAGCGCGTTGCCGTAGGGATGCACGGTGATGACGTCGCCGTAAGTGATGTCACCCGCGCTCAGGTCGGCGCGGATGCCGCCGCCGTTGACGAACGCGATGTCAGCGCCGGAGACAATACGGTACGCGTCGGCGCACAGGTCACCCAGGTTGGTCTCGCGGTTACGCACGGCGCGGGTGCCGTCGGCGTTCTTGGTGGTGAGATCGACGGTGGACTTGGCCACGACGGTGTCGAGCAGAACCTGGTTCTGGGCCTGAATGTCCTTGACGAACGCATCAGCCGTCTCGTCCTTGGCGGCGTAGTCGGTGACAAGCTCGGTGGTGATGGTGCCGTCAGCGGTGATGACCAGCTTGCCGATGGCGTTCAGTTTCGTGCCGGTAGAGGTGAGCAGAACGGTCTCGCCGGCCTTGTTGGCGACTTCTTCGGAAGCAACGGTGGAGTGGGAGTGACCGTCGAGCACGACGTCGATGCCGGTGGTGTTGGCGATCAGGTCGGTCGAACGCCACGGTTCGGAGGACTCGTCAATGCCCAGATGCGCGATGGCAACGACATAGTCGGCGCCGTCGGCCTTGGCTGCGTCAACGGTGGCCTGCACGTTTGCGTAGAGGTCAGCGCCGTCATTGCCCTCGCAGAAGGAGTAGACGTAATCGCCCTTCTCGTTCTGGAAGTAGGTGGGAGTGGACTTGGTGAAGGATTCCGGGGTGGCAATACCGACAAACGCAACCTTCACATCGCCATAGGTGGCGACGTCATAGGCCTTGTAGCCCGTCAGGCCCTTGCCCTCGGCGCCGGTGTAGACCAGGTTGGAGCTCAGGTACTGGAACTGAGCCTTGTCGATGAGGTTCTGAAGAGCTTCCATGCCATAGTCGAATTCATGGTTGCCGAAGGTGGCGTAGTCATAACCGACAGCGTTCATGATGTCGATCAGATATTCGCCCTTGGACAGCGTGCCGATCGGGCCGCCCTGTGCTGCGTCGCCGCAGTCGACCAGCACGACGTGTTCATTTGCGGCTTCCATCTCCGCCTTATAAGCGGCGAGGCCCGCGTAGCCGAGGTTGTCATCGACTGCGCAATGCACGTCATTGGTGTAGAGCACTACGATGTTGTCGGCTTTTTCTTCTGCTGCAAATACGGTGGTCATGAGGCCAAAGACCAGACACACTGCCAGCAGAAGCGCTACAAGTTTCTTCATAGTATCCTCCTTCAATTTACCCGCCGGAGCGGGAGATGATACTTGTATTATACCGTTTCTCCGTGCAAAGGGCTATAGGCAGAAACAGGGAAAAATGCTTAATTTTTTCAACAGGTTTGACAAAAATCACGAAGCGCCTGCAGCGCTCACTTCTGCGCCTGCTCCTGCGCAAAGGGCAGGCCGCGCAGTACGGTTTTGCGGATGAAGAAAAATGTCTCTTTTTCGCCCTTTTCTGCAAGCATTTGCAACAGAAACCGAAGTTTTCGCATGGTATCGGGGTGTACGGAGCCGGACTCGCGCGCCTTGTTCAGGTATGCCAGCGCAGAGGCGTCCGTGTAGTTTTTTCCCTGATACGTCTTGCAGGCTGCGATGCGGTCCATGACCATTTCGACAAGATACTCCACCGGCATGTCGACCGGTTCGTAGCGCATCGTCTGCAGGCTGAGATCCGTCCAGTATTCAAAATGGTGTTTGTTTCTGCCCTTGTGGTGCATCCACGCCTCGCTGTAGCCCTTCTGCTCGCGCTCGGCTGCGTTGGGGCTGCGGTCGCCCTGATAGTAGCGCACGCCGGTGAAAAACTCGGCGGGTGCGTATTTTGACAGATCATGCGTCAGACCCCGCCATACAAGGCCCACGCGGAAGCAGCCCAGCATGACCAGATGCCGGTGATGGGTGATGGTTTTAAAGTGTTGCCAGACTCTATTCACAGCGCGCGCTCCTTTTCACTTTCTGCGTCCCAGTATATCGCGCGCGGGCGGCGAATGCAAGCGTGCAAAATTCCGGCCCGCCGCTAAAATGCGGCGGGCCGGGCGGTATGGACGGTTATTTTGTGAGCGTCAGGCGGAAATCTCCGTTTTCTTCCGTGACCGCGACCTGATAGCCGCTGTTTTTGCCGAAGCGCGTGACGTTCTCGACCGCGCACCGGTTATCGACCAGCACTTCAAGCGTGTCGGGCTTGTCCGCCTTGACGGCCTTTTGCACCATGACCACCGGCATGGGGCAGATGAGTCCTCTTGCGTCAACCATTGCGTTTTGCCTCCTGTCTGGAATTGAGAAGAGAGATGATAAGTACGATCACGATACCGCCCACGACGGCGATCTTGCCAGCAGTGGACACGCCGCCCCGGACGAGCTCGCCCGCCTCGTTCACTGAGTCGGGGTTACCGGCCAGAGAGAAGTTGTGCGAGATGGCCGCGCCGGTAATCATGCCGAACACGGTCACGGCGCTGTCGCCGTTGCCTTCACCGGCGAGAATCAACTGCCGCAGCGGGCAGCCGCCCAGCAGCACGCTGCCCCAGCCGACAAGCACCATGCCAAGCAGATTCCAGAGATGGCTCGAGTGTGCGATGGGCTGCGCGGCGAAGCCGAGCGAGAACTTGTTCAGAATGAGGTTGCCGATGAGCACGGTGACAAAGATGGCAATGAAGCCCCACAGCAGGTGCAGGTCGCCGAACATCATGGTATCACGCATGCCGCCGACCATGCACAGCCGCGAACGCTGCGCCAGCGCGCCGGCCACGATGGCGATGACGAGCGCAATGAAAAACGGCGCGCGCATCGAGCCGGGACCCTCGGTGCTGAGCTTGAAAATCGCGGGTACGGCGACAAACAGCACAAGCAGCACGACGAACACGCCCGGCAGCACAAAGCCCTCGACCGCCCTGGACGGGTAGTTGCGCTGCAGCGTAAAGCCGCGGCGGATAAACAGCGTGCCGATGAAGATGCCGCCTGCAAAGCCGATAAGGCCCACAAGCGCATTGAGGTCGCCGCCGCCCAGGCGGATAATCATGCGCAGCGGGCAGCCCAGGAAGCACAGCGCGCCGATCATGACAAGCGCGCCCAGCACAAAGCGCGTCGCGGGTGAAGAACCCGCCCGGGCCTTGAACTCCTTCGTGGCCAGCGCCATGATGAGCGCGCCAAGAAGCAGGCCGATGATCTCGGGCCGCAGATACTGCACCTTGGCCGCACTGTGCAGTCCGAGGGCACCTGCAATGTCACGCTCAAAGCACGCGATGCAAAAGCCCATATTCGCGGGGTTGCCGAGTGCGGTCAGCACCAACGCCGCGAGGCCGGTGACGATACCGGCAAGGATGACGATCAGTTTCTCTTTTTTCATACGTTCCTCCCATCATGCCGAACACGGTCAGGTAATTATTCGATATTCTCGAAAAAGAATAACAACAGTCCGGCGAAATGCGGACATTTTGTCCGCATTTCGTGATCCTGATTCAAGAATAACACATCAAACCGCGAAAGTCAATCGAAACCAATTCGACATCGACGAAAAACTGACGTTTTCTGGAAGCACTCAGAGCGCCTCGCCCTGTACGACGCGGTGCTCTTCAAAAAAGCGGCGCACGGCATTGAGGACGCGCTTTTTGTCTGCGCTCCACGCCGGCGCGATCAGGTCGCGTTTGGCGCCGTCGCCCGTCAGGCGGTGAATGACCATCTCCAGCGGCAGCACGCGGATACACTCTGCCAACAGCGGCAGGTATTGCTCCAGCGTGAGCGTTTGAAACCTGGCGGCCGCATACGCGGCGGCCAGATCGGTGCCGCGCAGCACATGCAGAAGGTGCAGCTTGATCCCGTCCGCGCCGCTTTGCCCGATGTAGCGCGCGGTTTCGACGGTCTGCTCACACGTTTCACCGGGCAGGCCCAGAATCATATGCGTCACCACCTCTGCTCCGGCATCATGCAGCTTTTTTACCGCCTCGTCGTAGACGCAGAGGGAATATCCCCGGCGGATGTAGCGCGCTGTCTCTTCGTGGATCGTCTGCAGGCCCAGCTCCACCCACACGGGCTTGACGGCGGTGAGTTCATGGATGAGCGCGAGGATCTCATCCGGCAGGCAATCAGGCCGCGTGGCGATGGAGAGCGCAACGATATCATCCGGCTCGATGGCCGCGAAGAACAGTGGCCGCAGCACCGAGGCTGGAGCGTAGGTGTTCGTATACGCCTGAAAATAGGCGATATAGCGGGCGTTTTCACCCTTTTTGCCGAGAATGTATTTGGCCTGCTCAAGCTGTTCGGGAACAGACAGGCTGTCTGGGGCGGCAAATTCGCCGCTGCCGGAGCAGAAGATGCACCCGTGCGTGCCCAGCGTGCCGTCGCGGTTGGGACACGAACAGCCCGTTGAGAGCGCGAGCTTATAGACCTTGCAGCCAAAGCGCTCCCGCAGGTAGGGGTTCAGCGCGCGGTACATGGCAATGCCTCCTGTCAAAAAGCTGCCGCCGCAAATGCGGCGGCAGCTTGATTTATGCTTCCGTTTCGCCCGTTTTCGGCTCGCGGCCTTCCATGACGGCCTCGAACTGCGCGCGGGTCATGGTGTCGTTTTCCAGCAAAAACTGCGCAACCAGGTCGAGTTTGTCACCGTTTTCCGTCAGAATCTCCGCGCAGCGGTCATAGGCGCGCTGCATAATCTCGTGTACGGTGTCGTCGATCTGCCCGGCGACCTTCTCCGAGTACGACTTGGTCTTTTCATAGTCACGGCCAATGAACACCTCGCCGCCGGACGAGTAGCTCACGGGGCCGAGGCAGTCGGTCATGCCGTATTTCGCCGCCATATCGCGTGCGATGGCGGTGGCGCGCTCGATGTCGTTGGAAGCGCCGGTGGAGATATCGTCCAGCCGGAGCTGCTCGGCCACGCGTCCGCCCAAAAACGAGACGATGGTTTCAAACATCTCGCTGCGCGAGGCAAACGTCTCATCCTCGGTGGGCAGGCTGATGGTCATACCGCCGGCCGCGCCGCGCGGGATGATGGTGATGAGGTGCACCGGGTCCTGCGTGGGCAGCACGTGCATCGCCACCGCGTGGCCCGCCTCGTGCACGGCGGTGAGCTGCCGCTCGCGCTCGGTGACGACGCGGCTGCGTTTCTCCGGGCCTGCGATGAGCTTGATCATCGCCTCCTGCAGATGCGCCATGGCGATGACGGGACGCTTTTCGCGCGCGGCCATCAGCGCGCCCTCGTTGAGAAGGTTCGCAAGATCGGCGCCCGTGAAGCCTGCCGTCTGCCGGGCCAGCACGTCAAGATCGACGTCCTCTGCAAGCGGCTTGTCCTTCGCATGCACCTGCAGAATTTCGCGGCGGCCCTTGCGGTCGGGCGTGCCGACATAGATCTGCCGGTCGAAGCGGCCCGGGCGCAGCAGCGCCGGGTCGAGAATATCTTTTCGGTTGGTGGCGGCAATGACGACGATCTCCTCGTTGGCCGTAAAGCCGTCCATTTCGACGAGCAGCTGGTTGAGCGTCTGCTCGCGCTCGTCATGCCCGCCGCCGAGCCCCGCGCCGCGTCTGCGGCCGACAGCGTCGATCTCGTCGATGAAGATGATGGCGGGCGAGACCTTCTTCGCCTGATCGAAGAGGTCACGCACGCGGCTTGCGCCTACGCCGACATACAGCTCCACAAAATCCGAGCCGGAGATCGACAGAAACGACACGCCCGCCTCGCCCGCGACGGCGCGGGCCAGCAGCGTCTTGCCCGTGCCCGGGGGGCCGACCAACAGCACGCCCTTGGGAATGCGCGCGCCCAGCTCCTGAAAGCGGCCCGGCTCACGCAGAAAGTCGACGATCTCGGCCAGCTCGGCCTTTTCCTCGTCCGCGCCCGCCACGTCGGCAAAGGTGACGGTTTTCTGGTTGGGGTTTCCGAAGCGGGCGTTGGCCCGGGTGAATTTGGCCATGGCGTTGCCGCCGTTTGCGTTTCTGGCGAGCAAAAACCACACCAGCAAAAACGCCGCGCCGATCAGTACGTACACAAGTACCGTGCGGTACCACGGTGTTTTGACGCTGGGGTAGTCATAGCCGGTGAGGATACCGGCATCGTACTGGCTGGCGATGAGCGCGTCGAGGTCGGCGTGGAACACGCCCGCGTCGCCGATTTCGGCTGTGGCGGCCAAGGCACCTTCCACGGGCTCGCGCAGCTGGACGCGCAGCGTACCGCCGTCTAAAACAAACGATTCGACCTGCTCATTTCGGAACAGGTCGAGGACGTCTGAATATTGCAGCGAAAGCACATTTTCCTGCGGAAAGAGCACGCCGGAGAACAAAAGCGCAGCCAGAACCACCAGTGCGATGAGAATGAGAAAACTGTAGGGCTTGCTCTGCTGATTCAAGGGAATTCTCCTTTATGATTAGATTGCTTATTTGTTCATGTACACTTCGGGCTTGAGTACGCCGACGAAGGGCAGGTTGCGGTAATAGTCGTCGTAGTCGAGGCCGAAGCCCACGACGAACGCAGCCGGGATGGTGAAGCAGGCGTAGTCGGCTTCGAGATCGACCTTGCGGCCGGAGGGCTTGTCGAGCAGCGTGCAGATCTTCACGGACGCGGGCTTGCGCTGGGCAAACAGCTCCTTGATGAGCTTGAGCGTGCTGCCGGAGTCGATGATATCCTCGAGAATGATGACATCGCGGCCTTCGATGTCGTGGTCAATGTCCTTGCGGAAGGTCAGCTTGCCAGTGGACTCGGTGCCGCCTTCGAACGATGTGACACACATGAAGTCCTCCTGCACGGGGATGGTGATGGCCTGCGCCATCTCGGCGAAGAAGGGAACGACGCCCTTGAGCACGCCGACGAGGATCGGGCACTTACCCCGATACTCCTCGGAGATCTGCGCGCCAACCTCGCGGATGCGCTTGTGGATATCTTCTTCCGTGACGAGAATTCGCTCAATGTCCTGCATCATGTCAAACTTGTTAATCATAGCGTCACATATCCTCTTTCTCTATCGTAATGATGATTGCACGTTCGTTTGCCTCTGCAAGGCGGTCGAGATTGGCGCCGATGGGATATACGGCCAGCACGCCTGCGCCGTCGGCGAGCACCGGGACAAGACCACGCCGGGCGGCAGGAATCTTCCGGTCGATGAAAAGCCGCTTGAGCGTGCGCGTGCCGCCGGGAAGCCGCAGCGCGTCGCCGGTTTGACGCGGCCGGAGCAAAAGCACTCCATCTTCGTCTATGGTATCACATTTGAAGGCAAATGTGGAGCCGGTTTTTGGAATTACCGCGATTTTTTTTGTGCGCCGGCACGTGATGCGCAGCCCGAGCTCCGGCACCTGTGTCACGCCGTCGGGATTCAGGCGCACGGGGGGAAATGTGGGATTCGGCGCAGTCTGTTCGAGCAGCAGTGCGTCGTATTCCCGCCGCATTGTCCATCCGCCGGGCAGCGAACACGCGGCCGACGGGTCAGACGAAAAAACAAGCCGTTCGGCGGCGAGAATGTGGCTGGCAGAGAGCTTCGGCGCGCGGATGCGCTGCAGCAGCAGCCGCAGCGCGCGTGTGCGCAGCGCTGCGGGCGCTTCGCGCAGGGCGCGGCAGCTGCAGCCGCACGGCAGCGCGGCCGCGTCCAGCAGGGCCTGCGCCGCAGCCTGAAGATACCGGTCATCCTCACGCACAAGCGCGCACGCGCGCAGCGCCGTCTCGCTCAGGGTGGGATTTTCCGCCTTTAAAAGCGGTACAACGTGGTGGCGCAGGCGGTTGCGTACGCACGCATCCTGCGCGTTGGTGGAGTCCTCCACATGGGCAAGCCCGTTTTCCTGTGCATATTGCTCGATCTCGGCGCGCGTAAGGCACAGAAGCGGGCGGATGATACGGCCGCGCCGGGGCGCGATGCCGCACAGGCCCGCGAGCGATGTGCCGCGCACGAGATTGAGAAGTACGGTTTCGAGATTGTCGTCGGCGTTGTGCGCCGTGGCGACGGTTTCGCCCAGCGTGTCAAAAAAGGCGTAGCGCAGCTTGCGCGCGGCCTCTTCAATGCTCTCGCCGGTTTCTGCCGCGCGCGCAGCCACGTCGCCGCTTCCGGCGGCGAGTGCAACGCCGCGCGCCTGACACACTGCGCGCACAAACGCCTCGTCGCGGTCGGATTCCTGCCCGCGCAGACAGTGGTTAAAATGTGCTGCGCGCACGGTGATGCCAAGCGTCGGGCGCAGCGCGCAGAGAAGATCGAGCAGCACCATGGAGTCGATCCCGCCCGACACGGCGCAGACCACTGTGTCGCCGGGCGAGATGAGCCGCTCTTTCCGGCAGTAGGCGAACACCTTATTCCGCATGCTTCCACTCCAAATCAGAGAACGTGGTAAACTGCGGCAGCCACTGCATCTTGACTGTGCCGGTCTCGCCGTGGCGGTTCTTGGCCACGATGCACTCGGCCACGTTTTTCTCTTCGGTATTGGGATTGTAGTATTCGTCGCGGTAGAGGAAGAGAACGGAGTCGGCGTCCTGCTCGATGGCACCGGATTCGCGCAGGTCCGAGAGCATGGGACGCTTATCGTTACGGCTCTCGTTGGCACGCGAAAGCTGGCTCAGGCAGATGACGGGCACGTTCAGCTCCTTGGCCATGATCTTGAGCGCGCGGGAGATTTCACTCACCACGGTCACGCGGTTTTCGCCCGTCTTGCCCGGCGCAGCGGCGGTCATGAGCTGTAAATAGTCGATGAGCACGAGGCCCAGGTTGTCGAGCCTTCGGCACTTGGCGTTCATCTCCGCCACGGTGATGGCGGGATTGTCGTCAACGCGGATGTCCGTCTGGCTGAGCGCGGACGAGGCAATGGAGAGCTTCTGCCAGTCCTCGTCATCAAGCTTGCCGGTGACGAGCTTCTGGTTGTCCACAAAGCTCTCGTTGGACAAAAGGCGCATCGCCAGCTGCTCGCGCGACATTTCAAGAGAAAAGAACGCGACGGTTTTGTTGGTGCTTTTCGCCACGCTGAGCGCGATGTTCAACGCGATTGACGTCTTGCCCATGCCGGGGCGCGCGGCGATCAGGATGAGGTCTGTCTTGTTCAGGCCGTTAATCTTGCGGTCAAGATCGTGCAGGCCCGTGGAAAGGCCGGGAATTTCACTGCCCGAGCGGGAGAGCTCGTCGAGCCGGTCGTAGACGTTCAGCAGCACCTTTCCGATGTGCTGCAGGCTGTCGCCGGAATTTTCCTTGCGCAGGGAATAAATCTTTTTTTCCGATGCCTCGAAGATCTCCTGCGCGGTGCCCACGCCGTCGTAGACGAGATCGGAGATCTCACCCGCCGCCGTGCCGAGATTTCGAAGCAGCGCCTTGTCGTGTACGATGGCGCAGTACTGCTTGACGTTGGCGGCGGTAGGCGTGATCTGCAGCAGCTGCGCGATGTAGTCATACGAATGCTGCTCGTCGTACACGCCGCGCTCTTTCATCTTGTCGAGCACCGTGACGGGGTCGATGCGCTGCGAGAAGTTGAACATGACATAGATCGTCTCATAGATCTCGCGGTTCTGCTTGAGATAAAAATCGTCCGGCGATAAAAGTCCGATGACGTCCGGCACGCAGCGCTCGTCAATGAGCATCGAGCCCAGCACTGACTGCTCGGCATCAAGCGCCTGCGGCGCCTGGCGGCTCAACAGCTCCTGACGGCTTGACAGCTCGTCCATATGGCCTTACACCTCCTTCGTGCAGAGCTGCGCGGAAACATTTATGCCTCTTTGACCTCGACGCGCAGGTCGGCTGTAATCTCATAGCCGAGCTTGCACTTGACGGTGTAAACGCCGACGGTCTTGATGGCCTCGTCGAGCACCAGCTTGCGCTTGTCAAGCTTGATGTTCTGCTGCCTGGCGAGCGCGTCGGCAATCTCGGTGTTCGTCACCGAGCCGAAGAGCCGGCCCGCGCCGCCGCCCTTGGCAGTGACGGTGAGGGTGAAGTCCTTCATCTTTTTGGCAATCTCCATCGCCTCGGCGCGCTCCTTGGCCTGCCGCTCCTGCGTGGCCTTGTCGTTCATGCGCATGGTGTTGACGTTGTCGGCGGTGGCCTCCTGCGCCAGCTTTTTTGGCAGCAGGAAATTGCGGGCATAACCGTCGGACACTTCAATCATCTGGCCACGCTTGCCCTGGCCGCGGACGTCCTGCAGTAAAATCACTTTCATGGTATAAACTCCTTTCGGATGGTATCAGCTTTCATAGAATCGATCGATGGATGCAACGAGCTGCGAGAGCACCTCGCGCACCGACTTGCCCTTGATCTGCGCGCCGGCCGTTGCACCGTTTCCACCGCCGCCCAGAGGCTCGAGCACGACCTGCACATTGACTGCGCCGATCGAGCGCGCCGAGATGACGACCTGATCGCGGTCGGGGTAGAGCACGAACGAGCACATGATGCCGGAGATATTTAGAAGCTCGTCAGCCGCCTGCGCGGCGATGGTGCGCGTGACGGTCTGCTCGACGGCAGCAATGGCAATCTCGTTGCGGTACAGCCGCGCGGCCTGCACGATCTGGTAGCGCGAGAGCGTGGCGTCGAGGTCGCTCTGGAACAGCTTCTTGACGTCCACGGGGTCCGCGCCCGCCCGGCGCAAAAACGCGGCCGATTCAAATGTGCGCGAGCCCGTGCGCACGGAGAAATTCTTGGTGTCGAGCACGATGCCTGCCAGAAGCGCCTGCGCCTCGATGGGGCGAATGTCGCGCTGCTCGACGGCGTACTGCAAAAGCTCCGTCACAAGCTCGGAGGCCGACGAGGCAAACGGCTCGTGCAGGTTCAAAACCACCTGCTCGATATAGTCCGCCGCGCGGCGGTGGTGGTCGATGACGGCCACACGCGGGATAGACTCGAGCAGCGCCTTCGATTCGACCTGATCGGGCCGGTTGGTGTCGACGATGATGAGAAGGCTGCGGCTGTCGGCTTCAATCAGCGCATCCTGCCCGGAAATGAACGTTGCGGTAAAATCGGGCGAGGCCTTCAGCTCCGCAAGCAGCGCGCCCGCAGCGTTATTGTCCTCGTCGATGACGATGCGCGCCTTTTTCTGCCGCTTGCGGCACAGACACACAAGCCCCACGGCCGCGCCGAGCGCGTCAAGGTCTGCCATGCGGTGGCCCATGATAAAAATCTGGCTCGACTGCGAAATCAGCTCGGACAACGAACCCGCCACCACGCGGGATTTCACGCGCGTATGGCGCTCGGTCTCCTTGGTGCGCCCGCCGTAGAACGAGAAATTGTAGCGGTCTTTGATGACGGCCTGGTCGCCGCCGCGCGAGAGCGCCATTTCGATCGACAGCGTGGCAAACGAATAGTTCTCTTCAAACGACGTGCCGTCCTTGCCGATGCCGAGCGAGATCGTCGCGGCGATACCCGCGGGATTTGTGACCTGGCGGATGCTGTCGAGAATCGCGAGCTTGCCCTCCTGCAGCCGCTGCAGGTCCTTGTTTTCAAAGACGAGCAGGTACCGGTTGCGCTCAATTTTGCGGCACAGCGCGTGCAGGCCGTCGATCCATGTGCTGATGGTCTCATTGATCTGCGCATCGAGCTTTGACACGGCCGAGTCGGTGAGGTTGTTCATCAGCTCGTCGTAGTTGTCGATCAGAATGATCGAGACGATGGGGCGCGTGCGGGTGAACTCATCGCGGATGTTAAACATTTCCGTCATATCCGCAAAGAAGATGGTGGCCAGCATTACGGTCGTCTCATCGCTTTCGGAGCGGACGTAGTTGCCGTAGATGCGGTAGCGGCGGCCGCCGATCATCTGGTCGCCGGGAAGCTCGGTCCGGCCCTCGCGCAGCCAGTTGGTCGTAAAGCCCGGCACGACGCTTTCGATCGTCTGATACCGGTCGCTGTCGTCAAGGCCGGTGATCTCATAGAATGCGGCGTTGCCCCAGACAATCTCGTTTTCCGGCAGATGAATGACCGCCATCGGGAAAGGAGAACCTGCGTGCACAGAGATACCGACGGCGTCGGTGGCGCGTTGCACATAGTCCATGAGCGCGTGCTTGCGCCGGACGAAACGGGTGCGGCTGACGATGAATACGACGATGGTGACGAGCAGCTCCGCGCCCGCCAGGTAATACTGCCCCAGCACGGCGGCCGCGATGCAGAACACCAGCATGACAATGCTGTACCAGATGACGCCCGGCTGCAGCAGTTTGGAAATGGGTTTTTTCACGTCCGCTTCGCTTCCTTTCCGGCGGAGAAAATCTAAATGTGGGAATACTACCCGAACGGGTATAATTTTGACCATTATAGCAAATGAACGCGTGATTTACAAGCGCCCGCGGCTGCAAATTCGCGCCGGAGCGACATGCTTTGCAGTGCCGGAAAGAAGATTTTACGCTTTCGACAAATTGAGACAAAAAAATTTGTATACTTTGGGGGAAATGTGTGCTATACTACATGCAGTATGGGAAAAAACGCCCGGCATGATACGCGCGGGCTCCATTTGGGATTGTGTGCTTTGGCACTTGCATAAAAAGGGCAAAAAACGACATTGCGCAGGCGGCGCGCAGGAAGACGGCGAGACGGGGCCGGATTCCGCGCGGCGCGTGTGCCGGTTTTTGTGCGCCGTTTTTTCACTGCACCTGTGCGGCGCCGGGACTGTCAAAACCGGCTGCCGCAGTAAAAAATTATGAAAAGAGTTGATTGATTTGGCAGAAAAACTGCGAATTATTCCGCTTGGCGGTCTCAACGAGATCGGCAAGAACCTGACCGTGCTCGAGTACGGCAAGGATATCATCATCATTGACTGCGGCCTGGGCTTCCCCGAGGACGACATGTACGGCGTCGATCTGGTCATCGCCGATACGAGTTATCTGGAGAAGAACAGGCAGAAGATCCGCGGCATGTTTCTGACGCACGGACACGAGGACCACATCGGCGGCATCCCCTATGCGATGCGCCAGTTCAACTGCCCCATCCACGCCACGCGCCTTACGGCCGGTATCGTCAAGCTGAAGCTGGAGGAGCATGAGCTCTCCGATACCGTCAAGCTCTTCACGCACGAGGCGGGAGAAGTGGTCAAGGCGGGCTGCTTTACGGTGGAGTTTATCCATGTGAACCACTCCATCGCCGACGCGGTGGCGTTCGCCATCAAAACGCCGGTGGGCACCGTGATTTTTACGGGCGACTTCAAGATCGACCCCACGGCTGAAGACGGCATGATGGACCTCACGCGTCTGGGCGAACTGGGCCGCGAGGGCGTACTGGCGCTGCTGTGCGATTCGACGAACGTCGAGCGGCAGGGCTACACCCCGTCCGAGCGCATTGTGGCCGAGGGGTTTGACCGGCAGTTTGCCGGCTGCAACAACCGCATTATCGTCACAACATTCGCCTCCAATGCCTTCCGGCTGCAGAGCCTGATCACCGTCGCGCACAAATATGGGCGCAAGGTTGCCGTGACGGGCCGCAGCATGGAGAATATCTTAAAGGTATCGACGGAGCTTGGCTATCTGAAGATCCCCAACGGCACGCTCGTCGACATCAATGCCATCAGGACGCTGCCGAAAAACAAGATCGTCATCGTCTCCACCGGCTCGCAGGGTGAAAACATGTCGGCGCTGTACCGCATGGCGTTCTCCGGTCACCGGCAGGTGGAAATCCAGGCGGGCGACCGCGTTATCATCTCCGCTTCGGCCATTCCCGGCAATGAGAAGGCCGTCAGCAGGATCATCAACGAGCTCTACCGCAAGGGTGCCGACGTGGTCTGCGACAAGCTTGCAGACCTGCACGTCTCGGGCCACGCATGCCAGGAGGAACTCAAGCTCATCCACGCGCTCGTAAAGCCGCGCTTCTTCATTCCCGTCCACGGCGAGCAGCGCCATCTGCAGGCCCATTCGCGTCTGGCGCAGACGATGGGAATGGATCCCAAGAATATCTTTATCTCCGACATCGGCCGTGTGCTCGAGCTTACGCGCACAACGTGCAAGTGGAACGGGACCGTACCTGCCGGCAAGGTGCTCGTCGACGGCACGGGCGTCGGCGACGTGGGCAGCGTCGTGCTGCGCGACCGCAAGCACCTGGCGCAGGACGGCATGCTGGTCGTGGTGGTGAACCTCTCCGGCGAGGATGGCAGCATCATCTCCGGGCCGGATATCATCACGCGCGGCTTTGTCTACGTCAAGGAATCGGAAAACCTTATGGAAGAGCTGCGTGTCATTGCCGCGCATGCCATTGACAAGTGTCTGGCAAACGGCAGCCGCGATTGGAGCGTGCTCAAGGCCAACATCAAGAGCGACCTATCGGGCTATCTCTTCAAGACCACCAAGCGAAATCCCATGATTCTGCCCGTCATCATGGAAATCTGAGCGCGCTGCATAAAGCTGCGAAAACAGGAAACGATAGTTCTGCGCGCCCGGCGCGTCAAGAAAAAAAGAGAGAATTCTGTAAAAAATTCTAAAAAACTATTGTCAAACCGGCAGCGTTGGGTATATAATGGGACGGATGCGCGGCCTTTTGGCCGCGTACACACAGCACGAATGAGGATGAGCGAACATGGCAAATGCGAAGAATAGCAAAGCGCCGGCAGAAGACGCAATGGCCTCGGTCAGCGCGCTGATCGCGCGTGCAAAGCGCGAAGGCACCATTCAGTCCGCAGAGCTGACCGCGGAGCTGGAAAAGCTGGATCTGCCGGTGGAAAAGATCGAGCAGATTTATGATACCTTCGATGCGATGGGCATTCAGATCATCAGCCCCGAGCTGGAGCTGGACGTGGATTTAAGTGAGGCGCTGCCGCTTGACGTCGACGGCGATGAGATCCCGATGGGCGAGGAAGAGGAATTGATCGACCCCGTGGAGCTGGCGGCGGAGTATAACCTCGACGACCCGGTGCGGATGTACCTCAAGGAGATCGGACAGGTACGGCTGCTCTCAGCCGAAGAGGAGATCGAGCTGGCGCGCCGCGTGGCCGAGGGCGACAAGGCCGCCAAGGACAAGCTGACCGAGGCAAATCTGCGTCTGGTCGTTTCCATTGCCAAGAAATATTCCGGACGCGGCCTTCACATTCTCGACCTCATTCAGGAAGGAAATACGGGCCTCATCCGCGCGGTCGACAAGTTCGACTATACAAAGGGAAACAAATTCTCTACATATGCGACCTGGTGGATCCGGCAGGCGATCACCCGCGCCATCGCCGATCAGGCGAGAACGATCCGCGTTCCGGTGCATATGGTGGAGGTCATCAACAAGGCCACGCGCTGCAACCGCAAGCTGGTGCAGGAGCTGGGCCGCGAGCCGACGCTCGAGGAGATTGCTGCCGAGCTGAATCTTCCCATTGAGAAGATCATCGAGGCCAACCGCACGGCTGCCGATACGCTGTCTCTGGATATGCCCGTGGGCGACGAGGAGGACACGACCATCGGCTCGTTTGTCGAGGACGACAATACGCCCGGACCTGCCGACGCCACGTCCAATACGCTGCTGGCAGAGGCGCTGGCTGAGATTCTCGGTACGCTGACCGAGCGCGAGGCAGACGTTCTTCGGATGCGCTTCGGCATGTACGACGGCCGGACGCACACGCTGGAGGAGGTCGGCCAGATCTTCGGCGTCACGCGTGAGCGCATTCGCCAGATCGAGAACAAGGCCATCCGCAAGCTGCGCCACCCGTCGCGCGCCAAGAAAATCAAGGATTTCTACTGCTGAAGCTGTTAAAACACCCGCTGCCTGATCGGGCGGCGTCCAAAAAACAGGCAATCCTCCGTATGAACTGGTCATACGGAGGATTTTCATGTTGTGCGCTGGCACGCTGCGAAAACGCACGAATAAGCCTGTTCGGCAAACTGGGCTTTATCGTTCCTGCACTTCTTTTCCACTCAGGTGCTCTATCTCAATTTCAAACATCTGAACACCCTTTCCAGATAATGCCACTTCCTCATCTACTATCTTTTCATCGGGATAATACTTCATCGCAAACTTCTTAACAAGTTTACTGATGTCTTCCTGATTCTCGACGAAATGGCATCTGCCAAAGACAACCACACTTTGAAGAAACGGTGCCCACGATTCTTCTTTTATGCGTTCATTACCGAATATAGTAAAGCAAACCTTGTCACATGCTCTCAAAGAATCCACCTTATGACCTGCTTTTGCTCCATGAAAAATAATCTTCTGGGCGTCTTCATCGTACAGATAATTAACCGGTATCGCATAGGGATAACCATTATCACCATTAACCGCCAAAATGCCACGTCGAGAACAACGAAGCAGTTCTTTCGCCGCGTCCATACTGATTTCATTTTTCTTCTTTCGAATTGGTCTAAACATGTTTTTTTCCTCCACAACTTCCAGTTTATCGGTCTTTTTCCTATACCACAGCAAATAGCGACACAACAACAGGCACAGCAGCTTATACCGCTGTGCCTGTTTGCTGCTTTACAGCCGCCTGAGCAGATGGCGGGCGGATTGACTAAATACCGAGAATGGTGCTCGCAAATGTGAAGTAGACGAGCAGAGACAGGAAATCGACGATGGTGGTGATGATGGGCGACGCCATGACCGCCGGGTCAAAGCCGATGCGCTTGGCAAGCAGCGGCAGCGTAGAGCCGACGAGCTTTGCGATGCACACCGTGAGCGCCAGAGACACGCTCACAACCAGCGCGACCATCCACGACACGCTTTCAGAGCCAAGCAGCAGATGATCGACCAGCATGATCTTGCCGAAGCACGCCACGGCCAGCACGACGCCCGCCATGACGGCCACGCGGATCTCTTTCCAGATGACCTTGAAGATATCGCGGAATTCGATCTCGTCGAGCGAGATGCCGCGGATGATCGTGACGCACGCCTGCGAGCCGGAGTTGCCGCCGGTGTCCATCAGCATGGGGATGAACGCCGTCAGGCACGGCAGCGCGCCGAGCGCGTTTTCAAAGCTCGTGATGACAAGGCCCGTCAGCGTGGCCGATACCATTAAAAGCAGCAGCCACGGGATACGGTTTTTCCAGATCTCAAACGGACTTGAGCGCATGTACGGATGCTCGGACGGCAGCATGGCCGCCATCTTTTCCATATCCTCGGTGGTCTCGTCTTCCATGACGTCCATCGCGTCGTCGAAGGTAACGATACCGACCAGCCTGTTTTCCGTATCGACCACAGGAAGGGCGAGAAAATTGTACTTGGTGAACATCTGCGCGACCTGCTCCTGGTCATCCAGCGTGCCGACGGTGATGACGTGCTCTTCCATGATGGACTCGATGGTGGCCTCGTCGTCGGCGCACAGAAGAAGATCCTTTACCGTGACCATGCCGATGAGCTTGCGCCCGTGGGTCACGTAGCAGGTGTAGATGGTCTCTTTGTCGATACCGGTGCGGCGGATGCGCAAAATCGCTTCCTCCACCGTCATGTTCGGCCGCAGAGAGACATACTCGGTGGTCATGATTGAGCCGGCCGAATCCTCGGGATAGCGCAGGATCTCATTGATCTGCTTGCGCATCTCGGGCTCAGCCTGGGCAAGGATACGCTGGACAACGTTTGCGGGCATCTCTTCTACGATGTCGACCGCGTCGTCGACGTACAGCTCGTCGATGACCTCTTTGAGCTCGGAGTCGGAGAAGCCGCGGATCAAAAGCTCCTGGGCCTCGGGCTCCATTTCAACGAACGTCTCCGCCGCCAGCTCTTTCGGCAGAAGCCGGAACAGCAGCGGCAGCTGGCCCTGCGCCATCTCGTCAAATACGGCGGCGACGTCGGCAGGGTTCATAGTGCTGAGAATGTCCCGCAGAGAATGGTACTTTTTCTGCTCGAGCAGCTGCGAAAGCGTATTCTCCACGGAGAAGCTGTGTTCTGCCATAGGTCTTTCCTCCTAAATGTAGATTTGTTTTAGGAAGTAAAGACACGTCGCAGGCACATCATAAAACAGGGAACCGGACGCACAAGGGCGGCTTGGCTCCGGCGCTGCTTCGGCCTGCAGATGTGCCGCTACTACTTCCTGCGTCCATGGATAGTTCCCCCTTTTTTCGTCAAATGATCGTGCGCTGCAGAAGGCGCACCTACCTTTTATAATAGAAAAAATACGGCGGTTTGTCAACAAAAAACATGTGCCGCAGCGGTTGGCTTTGCGCGAAAAATGTGATAAGATAGGCGCAAACAGACTGGGGGCGGAACAACATGACACAAAGGCTCTATGAGCGCAGCGCGCATCTGACAACGTTCAGTGCTGCCGTCGTTTCCTGCACGCCGTCGAAGCACGGCTACGACGTGGTTTTGGATCAAACGGCTTTTTATCCCGAGGGCGGCGGCCAGCCGGGTGACACCGGTATGCTCGGCGGCGTGCGTGTGACGGACACGCACGCACAGGGCGATACAGTTGTGCACTACTGCGACGCGCCGCTGGAACCCGGAGCAGCGGTTACGGGCCAGATCGACGGCAAACGGCGTTTTGATTTCATGCAGCTGCACTCCGGCGAGCATATTTTAAGCGGCATTGTCCACGCGCGCTTCGGCTATGACAACGTGGGCTTTCACATGGGCGCGGACATGGTCACGATCGACTTTTCCGGGCCGCTCTCGCCGGACGAGCTGCAAGGTGTTGAGCGTGCGGCCAACGAAGTGGTCTGGCAGAATCTGCCCGTTGAGATCACTTACCCCGACGAAGAAAGCCTCAAAACCATTCCGTACCGCAGCAAAAAGGAACTCACAGGCCGCGTGCGCATCGTGACAATCCCGGGCGTGGATATCTGCGCGTGCTGCGGCACGCATGTGAGCCGCACCGGCGAGATCGGGTTCATCAAGATTTTTTCGTGCCAGAAGTTCCACGCGGGTGTGCGGCTGGAGATTCTATGCGGCAGGCGGGCGTATGAATATGCAAACACGCTCATCGAGCAGAACCGCCGCTGCTCCACACTGCTCTCCGCCCGCGCGTATGAGACGGCTGCGGCTGTGGAGCGGACGCTCTCGGAACTCGGCGCGCTGAAGCTGCGCGCGGCGCAGCTGGAGTCGCAGGTGTTTGCCGCGAAGGCGGAGCAGCTTTCCGGTATGGCAAACGTGCTGCTGTTTGAAGAAGGGCTTACGCCCGACGGCGTGAGAAGGCTGGCCGATGCCGTGATGGCGCGCTGCGGCGGCCGGTGTGCGGTTTTTTCCGGCTCAAACGAGGCGGGCTATCAGTACGCCGTGGGGCAGCCCGGCGGCGATCTGCGCGATTTTACCAAACGCATGAATGCCGCGCTGAATGGACGCGGCGGCGGCAGGCCCTTTTTCGTGCAGGGCTCAGTGCGCGCGCCGCGCGCTGAGATTGAGCGTTTTTTTGAGGAGGAAGATTGATGCTGCAGGATATCATGCCGCATGTCTATCACAATGAAATGCGTTTCCGGCAGCCGGAGCCGGGCGATTTTGTGCTGCATTACCGTGAAAAGGGCCTTTTGTACCTGCGCGAAACGCCGGATGGGGTCGAACTGCCCACGCTCAAACAAACGGGCGCAGATGAAACGCAGCTGACATACCTGTTTTCCATCGACGATCATGCGTATGACCTTCTGGAGAGCGGCGGGCCGCTTGCGGAGACGGACGGCTGGCATTACGCGCCCACGGCGCAGCTGCGTGCGCTTGAGCCGGGCGAGACGATGTTTGCTGCAGCGGTGGGCGAGAGCCTGTACCGCTGGTACCGGCATCAGCGCTTCTGCGGCGCGTGCGGCGCGCGGATGGAAAAGAGCGGGACCGAGCGCGCAATGGTCTGCCCCGCGTGCGGCAACACGGTCTATCCCAAAATCTGCCCGGCGGTCATCTGCGCGGTGCATGACGGCGACAGGCTGCTTCTCACGCGATACCGCGGCCGGGCCTTTCAAAAGTATGCCCTGATCGCGGGATTTCATGAGATCGGCGAGACGATCGAGGACACCGTCCGCCGCGAAGTGATGGAGGAGACGGGCGTCAGAGTCAAAAATCTGCGCTTTTACAAGTCACAGCCGTGGGTGTACACGGACTCGCTGCTGATGGGCTTTTTTGCCGAGCTCGACGGCCCGGACAAGATCACGATGCAGGAGGACGAACTGAGCGAGGCGGCGTGGTTCCGCCGCAGTGATATTCCGGCGGATCACTCACACATCAGCCTTACGGGCGAAATGATCGAGCGCTTCCGGCAGGGAAATTTTTGACCGGAATCTTTTGGCAAACCCTTTCTTTTTCCTGCGGCTTGGTGTAAGATAGAGAAAACCCGGTGGAAGGCGGCTGAAATGATGCAGGAAGAAAACAGAAACGAACTGGAGCAGCAGGCAGAGGAAGAACTCGTCGCGGTGGGAGAAAGTGGCGTGGCGCAGCAGGAGGATGAATACACGGCAGTCGGCGCGGACGGCGTGGCCGAACCGCCTGCGGAAAAACGGGCGGATGCGCCAAAGGAAGAAAAGAAACCGTCCGGCAGCGGACGGCGCGATATTTTGCATCTGCTGTGCGGCGGATATCTTGTGTATCTTGCGTACAAGCTGGCAGCCGGTTTCATAGCGGATTTCCCGCAGAACGGATGGACGGCCAATCTGATTGTCTGTATCGTGGGCGCGGTCGTGTTCACGGTCGTGGGCGTGATTTTGCTGGCGGGCTGTGTCAAGCGCTTTGTGCAGCGGATGAAGGAACAATAAAACGAACAGGAGTAGCATACGATGGAAGACATGAATCTGATCCTCGATCTGATCGGGCTGGGCTGCGGCATCTACTGCATGTATACCTGGCTTAAGCTGGCGCTGGGCGGCAGGCTCTTCAAAAACAGTCTGCTCGTGCCGAAGGAAAAAGCGGTGGAAGACTGTCTGGACGAGGCCGGCTATATCGCGTTCATGAAGCCGCGCATCGCCGTGCTGGCCATTGTGACCTTTATTTACGGCGTCACGATCACGCTCAACGACAATCTGGCCGAGCCGTTCATGCCGTATCCGTGGAGCTTTATCCCGCTGGTTGCGGTGCTGGTTGTGCTCGTCTGGTACGCGGTGTGCAACAGCCGCGCCAACCGCGACTATTTTGGCATGTGACGCGTCTAAAGACCACAGAATATGGAAAAATCCAGACGGAAGGTCTGGATTTTTCTTGTAAAATGCAACACTGTGTGGTACACTAAACCAGTTATGAACGATTAAGCAGAATTGGGAGGAGAGCGCTTTGCCGACTCTGAGAGAAGAAATCAGCCGCCGCCGGACCTTTGCGATCATTTCGCACCCCGACGCGGGCAAAACGACACTGACGGAAAAATTCCTGCTCTACGGCGGGGCCATTGCGCAGGCCGGCGCGGTCAAGGGCAAAAAGAACAGCCGTGCGGCCGTGTCCGACTGGATGGAGATCGAAAAGCAGCGCGGTATCTCGGTCACGTCGTCCGTGATGCAGTTCCAGTATGAGGGCTGCTGCATCAACATTCTAGACACGCCTGGCCATCAGGACTTTTCCGAGGACACGTATCGCACGCTGATGGCGGCGGACTCGGCCGTGATGGTCATCGACGGCGCCAAGGGCGTCGAGCCGCAGACGAGAAAGCTCTTCAAGGTCTGCGCCATGCGCCATATTCCGATCTTTACCTTTATCAATAAGATGGACCGCGAGTCGAAAGACCCGTTCGACCTGCTCGACGAGCTGGAAACCGAGCTCGGGATTGAGACGTACGCCTGCAACTGGCCCATTGGCTCTGGCAAGGAGTTCGAGGGCGTGTATGACCGCCGCGCGGGGCAGCTGTTGCTGTTCTCTGGCGTGTCGGGCAAGAACCGCGCAGACAAGCTCGAGATCGATCTGGACGATCCGCAGGTCGCCGGGATCATCGGCCAGAAGAAGCACGACCAGCTTAAAGATGACGTGGAGCTTCTCGGCGCAGGCCGTGAGTTTGACATGGAAGAGGTCCGCAGGGGAGAGCTCTCGCCGGTGTTCTTCGGTTCGGCGCTCACAAACTTTGGCGTTGAGCCGTTTTTGGAGGAGTTCCTGCGCATGACGCCGGGCCCGTTGGCCCGCGAGGCTGACTGCGGCGTGATCGACACCTTCAGCCCCGATTTTTCCGCGTTCGTCTTTAAAATTCAGGCGAATATGAACAAGGCGCACCGCGACCGCCTGGCCTTCATGCGCATCTGCTCGGGCAAGTTCGAGCGCGACGCGGAATATTACCATGTGCAGGGCAACAAAAAAATGCGCCTGTCGCAGCCGCAGCAGCTGATGGCCTCTGAGCGCGAGATCGTGGATGAGGCGTACGCGGGCGATATCATCGGCGTGTTTGACCCCGGCATCTTCGCCATCGGCGACACCATCTGCACGCCGGGCAAGAAGTTTAAATTCGGCGGCATCCCAACCTTTGCGCCTGAGCATTTTTCGCGCGTCAGCCCCAAGGACTCGATGAAGCGCAAGCAGTTCATCAAGGGTACCGAGCAGATCGCGCAGGAGGGTGCCATCCAGATTTTTCGCCTGCCGAACGCCGGCATGGAGGAGGTCATCGTGGGCGTCGTCGGAACGCTGCAGTTCGACGTGTTCCAGTACCGCATGAAGTCTGAGTACGGCGTGGAGCTGCGGATGGAGGGCCTTCCGTATGAATATCTGCGCTTTATCGTAAAGGCTCCGGTCGAAGACCTCAAGGATCTGAACCTGTCCAGCGATGTGGAGCTTCTCGAGGACTACCGCGGCAGAAGCCTTCTCGTCTTCTCGTCCGGCTGGTCGATCGATTACACCGTCAAGCGCAATCCAGGCCTCGAGCTGTCCGAGACGGCGGAAAACTGAAAACGTGTAGGCGCCCCGCCCTTACGAGGGATCTTGCTTTTCACAGGAGCACTACAGAATTTCGGTTCAATTCGTCTTGCCAGTTCATAGTTGTTTATCTGTAAAATAAGGGCAGCACCGCACAATTTTCTTGCCGGTTTGTGCGGTGCTGCCTAAGAATTGATATCCCTATAAATACCGATTGGCAATATCAAAGCGAGGGTGTTACAGCCTTCGCTTTTTCCTTTATCATGATGAAGGTGATTGGCGGACGGGTGAGGGACCCTAACGCATAATCGGGGATTGTGTTTGGAAATTCACCATTTCGGGTATTCACCCTTGATGCGCCCTCTTGTGTGCGGCTTTTTTCAGCGCAGCGCGGCAGGCCTCGCCATCTTTAGACGGCCTTAATACCGGGGCGGAATTTCTTTTACCCTCTTTACTCCCGCCGCCGTATCATAAAGACCAGATAAAGAGGTGTAAAGGAGACTTCGGCAGATGGGCGAGCGGCTGCGCAAACGGAAAAAACTGACGTCGTTTCAAAGTATTATTCTCGGCTTTTCGGCGGTCATCCTCTTCGGCACGCTGCTGCTGATGCTGCCGGTGTCGAGCCGGGCGCGGACACTGACGCCGTTTCTCGATGCGCTTTTCACCTCCACGTCCGCCGTGTGCGTGACGGGGCTGGTGCTGCATGACACGGCGACGTACTGGTCGGGCTTCGGGCAGGGCGTCATTTTGCTGCTCATCCAGATCGGCGGCATGGGCGTCATCACTGTCGCGGCGTCGTTTGCCATGATCTCAGGGCGAAGGATCTCGCTCATGCAGCGCAGCACCATGCAGGAGGCCATCTCCGCGCCCAAGGTCGGCGGCATCGTGCGCCTGACGGGCTTTATCATCCGCATCACACTGCTCATTGAGTTTCTTGGCGCGGCAGTTCTTGCGCCGGTGTTCCTGCGCGACTTCGGCGCCCGGGGGCTGTGGATGGCGCTGTTTCACTCCGTCTCGGCGTTCTGCAACGCAGGCTTTGACCTCATGGGCGCGCGCGGTGAGTTCTCCTCGCTCACGAGCTACAGCGCCCAGCCGGCTGTGAATCTCACGGTGATGGCGCTTATCATCATCGGTGGCATCGGCTTTCTCACGTGGGATGACATCCGCGCCAACCGCCTGCACATGCATAAGTACCGGATGCAGAGCAAGGTCATCCTCTGCACGACGGCGGTGCTGCTGGTGGTTCCGGCCGTGTATTTCTTCTTTTGCGAGTATCGCGCGCTGCCGCTGGGGCAGCGGATCCTGGTGTCCTTGTTTCAGACCGTGACGCCTCGGACTGCGGGCTTTAATACCATGGACCTCACAGAACTGAGCGAGCCGGGGCAGTTTCTCACGCTGGCGCTGATGCTGATCGGCGGCTCGCCCGGCTCTACTGCCGGCGGCATGAAGACCACTACCATTGCCGTGCTGTTTGCCGCGGCCATCGCGACCTTCCGCCGCAAGGAGCATACCCACTTCTTTGGCCGCCGCATCGACGACGGCGTGGTCAAGCATGCAGCGACCATCTTTCTCATGTATATCGCGCTGTTTTTTGCCGGCGCGCTCATCATCAGCATGGCCGAAGGGCTGGAAATGCGCGTGTGCCTGTTCGAGACGGCCTCGGCCATCGGCACGGTGGGGCTTTCGCTCGGCATCACGCCGGGTCTGGGGACGCTTTCGCGCCTGATTCTCATTGCGCTCATGTTCTTCGGGCGCGTCGGCGGACTGACGCTTATCTTCGCCGCCGTGTCCGGCGTACAGAAAAATATTTCAAAACTGCCGCGCGAAACCATCACGGTAGGGTAAGGAGACAGTCATGAAATCGATTCTTTTGATCGGCCTCGGCCGTTTTGGCAAGCATATCGCCATCCACCTCAACCAGCTTGGACACGAGGTCATGGCCGTCGACCATGTCGAGTCGCGCGTGGAGGCGGTGCTGCCGTTTGTGACGAACGCGCAGATCGGCGACAGTACGAACGCGGATTTTCTGGAATCGCTGGGCATCCGCAACTATGATGTGTGCATCGTCGCCATTGGAAACGACTTCCAGAGCTCGCTGGAGACGACGTCTCTTCTGAAAGAGCTGGGCGCAAAGCTGGTGGTCTCGCGCGCGGCGCGGGATGTGCAGGCAAAGTTCCTGCTGCGCAACGGCGCCGACGAGGTGGTCTATCCGGAAAAGCAGCTGGCCAAATGGACGGCCTTCCGCTACAGCGCCGATCACATCCTTGACTATATGGAGCTCGATGACGAGCACGCGATTTTTGAAATTCCCGTCCCGGACAGTTGGGCCGGGCGGACAATCGGGCAGATCGACATCCGGAAAAAATACAACATCAACATCATGGGCATCAAGAAAGACGGAAAGCTGGAACTGACCGTCTCTCCGGACGTACAGCTCAAGGCGGGCGAGACGCTTCTGGTGCTGGGCCGTAACCGCGATCTGCAGAAGTGTTTCCGCACCTGACGCGGAAAAAGCAGCGGGAGGGAGAACGATGCGGGAGCTTGCGTTGGCGCTGGCCGCGGCGGCTGCGTTCGGATTCGGCGGCGCCGTGGTGCGTGCGTTGGGCCGGTATCTCGACTGCAGCCGGAAAGGCCGGACAAGGCAGCGCGACCGGCAGGATGAGCAGGACCGGGAGACGTAGAAAATGGCCGCCCGGTGTGTTATAATCAAATAAAAAACTGCCGCGGATGATTGATGCGGCAAAGGGGGAAGACGCAATGCAAGCGCAAACGCAGGCGGCTGAGCGCCAAATGGCAGCAAACGCGGACGATGCGGGCGCCTGCGCGTCCGGCAGACTCAAAATCTTCTTCGGCTACGCCGACGGCGTGGGCAAGACCAGCGCTATGCTGCGCGCGGCGCACCAGGCAAAAGCGCGCGGGATTGACACCGTTGTGGGCTATCTCGCCCCGCATGCCCGGCCGCAGACGGCCGCACTGCTGTGCGGGCTCGAGCGGCTTGGTGTGCGGCAGGGCGGGCGTGAAGCGTCCGCGCTGGCGGAATTTGATCTCGATGCGGCGCTTTCGCGCCGTCCGCAGCTCATTCTGATTGACGCGCTGGCCCATACCAACGCGCCCGGCAGCCGCCATGTCAAGCGGTATCAGGATGTGCAGGAGCTGCTCGCCGCCGGAATTGACGTGTATACCACGCTCAACGTCCAGCACATTGAGAGCCTCAACGATACCGTCGCCTCAATCGCCGGCATTTTCGTGCGCGAGCGTATTCCCGACTCGGTGTTCGACGGGGCCGATCAGGTGGAGCTGGTGGATATCGAGCCGGAGGAACTTCTGGAGCGACTGTCCGGCGTCACCCGTCCCAGACAGGCCGCAAGCGCAGCTGCAGGCTTTTTTACACTTGAAAATCTGAGCGCGCTGCGCGAGCTTGCCCTGCGCCGCTGCGCCGACCGGATGAACCTGCTGAGCGAAAATGCCAGGCTGCAGAGCCGCAGCGGCTGCCGCGCCGACGAGCACATTCTTGTGTGCCTGTCATCCTCGCCGTCCAACGCGAAGATCATCCGCACGGCCGCGCGCATGGCAAGTGCCTTCCGCGGCTCGTTTACGGCGCTGTATGTCGAGACGCCTGCTGACGCCGCCATGAGCGAGGAGGACAAGCGGCGGCTGCGCGAAAACATGCGCCTGGCCAGGCAGCTCGGCGCGAGCATCGAGACCGGCTATGGCGAGGATGTGCCGTACCAGATCGCGGAGTTCGCGCGGTTGTCCGGCGTGTCCAAAATCGTCATCGGTCGCAGTACGGCCACGCGCAGAAGCATCTTCGGCAAGCCCGCGCTCACCGAACGGCTCATTGCCACCGCGCCGAATCTCGACATTCACATCATCCCAGACGCGGCGGCTGAGAGCGGATATGGCGCGCGCGGCCGTTTCCGGGCGGGGCGCATGCGCGTGCCGCTGCGCGACGTGGGAAAAAGCGCGCTCGTGCTGCTGGCTTCGACGCTGGTGGGCTTTTTGTTCGCCGCGCTGGGCGTGACCGAGGCGAATATCATCACGGTCTATCTGCTGGGCGTGCTCATCATCTCGGTGGTCACCTCCAACCGGCTGTGCGGCATTCTTGCCTCCGCCGTCAGCGTGCTGATCTTCAACTTCTTCTTTACGCTGCCGCGCTTTACCTTCCATTTCTACGACCCCGGATATCTGGCGACGTTTGCCGTCATGTTCATCGCGGCGCTGCTGGCCGGGTCGCTTGCCGCGCGGCTCAAGGAAAACGCCCGGCAGTCGGCGCAGGCTGCGGTGCGGACGAAGATCCTGTTTGAGACAAACCAGCTTTTGCAGAAAGAGCGCGACGAGCAGGCCGTTGTGCGCGCAACGGCGGGGCAGCTCGTCAAGCTGCTGCGGCGCGACCTCGTCATCTACCTCACAGATGGCAGGACGCTGCTGGAGCCCAGCATCTACCGCGCGTCCGGCAGCGACGGCGCCGATCTGACGGCGGAGGAGGAAAGGTCAGTCGCGCAGTGGGTGCTGCGCAACAACAAGCACGCGGGCGCGACCACCGACACGCTCTCAAATGCCAAGTGTCTGTATCTTGCCATCCGCGTCAACCAGCAGGTCTACGGTGTGGTGGGCATTTCCATGACGGGCGAGCCGCCGGATTCGTTTGAAAACAGCGTGCTGCTGTCCATTCTGGGCGAATGCGCGCTGGCGCTGGAGAATATCAGAAATGCGCGCGAAAAAGAGGAAGCGGCCATTCTCGCGAAGAACGAGCAGCTCCGTGCCAATCTTCTGCGCGCGATCTCGCACGATCTGCGCACGCCGCTCACCTCCATCTCGGGCAACGCCAGCAATCTGCTGGCGAACGAGGAAAAGCTGGACAAAGAGACCAGAACGCAGATCTTTTCCGATATCTATGACGACGCGATGTGGCTCATCAACCTGGTGGAGAACCTTCTGGCCGTGACGCGCATCGAAGAGGGGCGCGTGAATTTAAACCGCTCGGCGGAGCTTATGGATGAGGTCGTCGCCGAGGCGCTCCGCCACGTGAGCCGCAAGCGCAGTGAGCATACCATCACTGCCACGAGCGAGCAGGAACTGATTCTCGCGCAGATCGACGCCAAACTCATTGTGCAGGTCATCATCAATCTGGTCGACAACGCCATCAAATACACGCCCGCGGGCTCAAAAATCGCGGTGCACACCGTGCAGCGTGGCAAGTGGGTTGACGTCAGCGTCAGCGACGACGGTCCCGGCGTGCCCAACGCGCAGAAGCCGCGTGTGTTTGATATGTTCTATTCCGGCGCCAACACCGTAGCCGACAGCCGCAGAAGCCTCGGCCTCGGCCTTTCGCTCTGCAAGAGCATTGTCACCGCCCATGGCGGTACGATTACAGTGGCAGACAATGTGCCGTGCGGCGCCGTCTTCACATTCACAATACCCGCAGGGGAGGTCGAACTGCATGAATAAACCGCTGATTCTGGTCGTGGAGGACGATCCTCCCGTCCGCAACCTGATTACAACCACATTGAAAACCAACGACTACCGCTATCTGGTGGCGGCAAACGGCGAAACGGCGATTCTGGAGGCTTCGTCGCACAACCCGGATATCGTTCTGCTCGATCTGGGCCTGCCGGACATGGACGGCGTGCAGGTCATCGGCAACATCCGCTCGTGGTCGAATCTGCCCATCATCGTCATCAGCGCCAGAAGCGAAGACACCGACAAGATCGAGGCGCTCGACGCGGGCGCGGACGACTATCTGACGAAGCCCTTTTCGGTCGAGGAGCTGCTTGCGCGGCTGCGCGTGACGCAGCGCAGGCTCTCGTATATGACGGCCGAGATGCTCTCGGCCAGTTCCGTGTTTGTCAACGGCAGCCTGCGCGTGGATTATGCCGGCGGCTGCGCGTATCTTGGCGGGCAGGAGCTGCACCTGACGCCGATCGAGTATAAGCTGCTGTGCCTGCTGTCCAAGAACGTGGGCAAGGTTCTCACACACACGTTCATCACGCAGAACATCTGGGGCAGAAGCTGGGAAAATGACGTGGCGTCGCTGCGCGTGTTCATGGCCACGCTGCGCAAAAAGCTCGAGCCGGGCCCGGATTCGCCGCAGTATATCCAGACCCACATCGGCGTGGGCTACCGCATGATGAAAATTGAATGACAACAGGCAGGCAGAAACTCCGTTCAGCCTGCCTGGTTTACGGCGGGATTTGCGCGCAGGGTTATTGCTTTTTTGCCGCGCCGGTGCTACTATGATACAAACATCGCGGCATACGCGTACAGAAAGGAAAAAGGGCAATGGAGCGCCGAACAGCATATCAATATGCCATCGCCTGTCCCACCAGCATGGGCCTGCGCATCACGCCGGAAAACCGAATGGCGGTACAAAACAGCAACCTTTTTTACCTGCAAGCCACGAGCGCGGAGTCGAACGTGCTGAATATCGCATCCTCGCTCGGCCGCGAGTGCCTGGTTCTGACGAAATTCGTCAAGGGCAGCCCGATGGCGGATCTCATCAAGCGCCAGCTGCGCGCGAGGAACATCCGCTTTGAAGGCCTCGAGGTCGAGCAGGGCGGCCCGTGGGGCTACCGCCACCAGTTCAACATCGCAGATTCCGGCTTTGGCCTGCGCGCGCCACGCGTGTGGAATGACCGCGCGGGCGAGGTCGGCCGCACCATCAGCGCCGACGACTTTGACGTCGGGCGCATCTTTGGTGCCGAGGGCGTCGGCATTCTGCATATCTCCGGCCTGATCGCCGCGATGAGCGAGGACACGACGAAGTGCTGCCTTGCACTTGCAAAGGCTGCCAAGCAGTACGGCACGCTCGTTTCGTTTGATCTCAACTACCGCGCTTCATTCTGGAAAGGCCGTGAGGAGGAACTTTCTCAGGCATTCCATGAGATCGCGTCGTGCGCCGATATCCTCATCGGCAATGAGGAGGACTTCCAGCTCTGCCTCGGCTTCAAAGGCCCGGAGGCAGGCGGCAGGGAGCTTTCGGCGAAGATCGAATCCTTCAAGGCGATGATCGCGCAGGTGAAGCAGAAATATCCGAACGCGCAGATGTTCGCCACCACGCTGCGGCAGGTCATCTCGGCCAACGAACACCTCTGGGGCGCGATCGTGCTGGCCGGGGACGAATGGTACGTGGAAGAGCCGCGCGAGATCCAGGTTATGGACCGCATCGGCGGCGGCGACGGCTTCTCTGGGGGCCTTCTCTACGGTGTGCTGAACGGCTGGGCGCCGGAACAGTGCCTGCAATTCGGCTGGGCCAGCGGCGTGCTGGCGGCTTCGAGCCTCAACGACTATGCCGAGCCTGCCGATGAAAAGCAGGTCTGGGACATCTACAAGGGAAACGCGAGGGTACAGAGATGAAAAAAGCAGACATCGGCCTGATCGGCCTTGCCGTTATGGGCGAAAATCTGGTCATGAACATGGAGTCCAGGGGCTTCACCGTGGCCGTGTTCAACCGCACCGTAGAAAAAGTAGATCAGTTTGTAAACGGCAGAGCCGCAGGCAGGAACATCATCGGCTGCCACAGCCTTGAAGAACTTGTTGAGGCTTTGGAAAAGCCGCGCAAGGTCTTCATGATGGTCAAGGCCGGACAGGCGGTGGACGGCATGATCGAGAAGCTGCTGCCGCTGCTTGACGACGGCGATATCATCATCGACGGCGGCAACTCGCACTTCCCCGATACCATCCGCAGAACGCAGTATGTCGAGTCCAAGGGCAAGCTCTATATCGGCACCGGCGTGTCCGGCGGCGAGGAGGGCGCGCTGAAGGGCCCCAGCATGATGCCCGGCGGCAGTGTCGCCGCGTGGCCGTATGTAAAGCCCATCTTCCAGGCCATCTGCGCGAAGGTGGAAGACGGCTCGCCCTGCTGCGACTGGGTGGGCGAAAACGGCGCGGGCCATTTTGTGAAGATGGTCCACAACGGCATTGAGTACGGCGATATGCAGCTCATCTGCGAGGCGTATCAGCTCATGCGCGACCTGCTCAACATGTCCGACGACGAGATGCACGAGGTCTTTGCCGCATGGAATAAGACCGAGCTTGACAGCTATCTCATCGAAATCACACGCGATATTCTGGCCTACAGGGATACTGACGGCGAACCGATCGTAGAGAAAATCCTCGATACTGCGGGCCAGAAGGGCACCGGCAAGTGGACGGGTATCGCGGCGCTGGACGAGGGCGTGCCGCTGACGCTGATTGGAGAGGCCGTATTTGCGCGCTGCCTGTCCGCCATGAAGGATGAGCGCGTCACGGCGGCGAGGGAATATCACAGAGAAATTCCCGCATTCACCGGGGACAAGGCGGAAATGATCGATGCCATCCGGCAGGCGCTGTACGCGTCCAAGATCATCTCCTACGCACAGGGCTATACGCTCATGCGCGCGGCGGCAGAGCATTACGGCTGGAACCTCAACTACGGAGGCATCGCGCTCATATGGCGCGGCGGCTGCATCATCCGTTCAGTCTTCCTCGGCAAGATCAAGGAAGCGTATGACAACAATCCGGAGCTGAGCAATCTTCTGCTTGATTCGTATTTCAAGGAAACAATGGAAAAGCTGCTGCCCGCATGGCGCAAGGTCGCTGCCGCGGCCGTTCAGTACGGCGTGAGCGCGCCCGCGATGACGTCGGCGCTGGGCTACTTTGACGGCTATACCACCGAGCGGCTGCCGGCAAATCTCCTGCAGGCGCAGCGCGACTACTTCGGCGCGCACACCTATGAGCGGCTCGACGCGCCGCGCGGCGAGTTTTTCCACACCAATTGGACGGGCCACGGCGGCACTACCGCGGCAACGACGTATAATGCCTGACATCAGACTGATCGCACTCGATCTGGACGGAACGCTTTTAAACAGTGACAAACAGCTGACGCAGCAGAACGCGCAGGCGCTTGCGTGCGCGGCGGCGCGCGGCATCGAGATCGTGCCGACCACGGGCCGTTTTTTTTCCGGCATGCCCGAAATCATCCGCAGCCTGCCGTATCTGCACTATGCCATCACCATCAACGGCGCGGCGGTCTATGACGTGCGCCAGGACGCTGATATTGCCAGGGCGGAGATCCCACTTCCGCTGGCGGTTGAGATCATGCGCTATCTTGACACGCTGCCCGTTATCTACGACTGCTATATGAACAACTGGGGCTGGATGACGCGCGCGATGCAGCTCCGCGCGGATGCATTTGCCCCGGATGAACATTATCTGCGGATGATCCGCAATCTGCGCACGCCGGTGGATGATTTGAAGTCGTATCTGCTGGAAACAGGGCGCGACGTGCAGAAAATTCAGCTCTTTCTCACAGATCCGGCGCTGCGCCTGACGCTGCTCCGGCAGCTGGGCGGGCAGTTTGAAGGCCTGTGTGTCTCCAGCTCCGTGCCCAATAATATTGAGATCAACAGTACGGACGCCAACAAGGGCGAGGCGCTCAGAAAGCTGGCCGCGCATCTGGGGCTGGATATCTCCCAGACGATGGCCATTGGCGACGGACTGAACGATCTGAGCATGCTGCGCGCGGCGGGCGTCGGCGTGGCGATGGAAAACGCCTGTCCGGAGGCCAAACAGGCGGCAGATTATGTGACCGGAAGCTGCGATGAAAGCGGCGTGGCCGCCGCCATCCGGCGCTTCTGCCTGTGACCGCCATAGTATCTGCCTTTTTTTGAAGACTGCTTGCCCGCCGCGCGGTGCGCGGCGGGCAGCTGCTGCGTTTTGGGCTTTTCTTCGGCAAAGCATAACTCTTGACTCAGCCGATTGCGTGTAATATACTATATCGGAGGATGAAACATGCAGAAAGCAGGGGAATCCCGACGGACTTTGTCGCAGATTTCCCGGATTTGGGCATGGAGAAGAGGAAACGAGTGGTGTTCACTTGAGAGGGAAAACTGGATTTTTTGCACCGGCGCTTGCGGCCGTGCTGCTCACATTTTGCTTTGCAGGCTGCGCGGTGCAGACTGCGCCGAACCCCGCGCCGGACGCGCTGCAGCAGGAGCCTGTTGCAGCGGATGCGCCTGCCGCGGCCGAAGCGGCGGATACCGCCGCAGTGGAGGCGGACGCGCAGCCGGAGCCGATCGCGGCCATGCAGCCGCAGCCGGTCTATGAAACGCATGCGGCGTACATGTTCGGACAGAACGGGTATTTTTTCCCGGAACGCCAGCTCACCCGCGCCGAGACGGCGCAGATCTTGGTGTATGTGTTTGATACGGCAGGCAGCCATACGGCGGCGTTTACTGACGTACCGCAAGACAGCTGGTTTTATTCCTGCGTAATGGCGACGGCAGACCTGCTGCCGGGTGAAGAGGACGGCACGTTCCGGCCGTATGACGCCATTACGCTCGCAGAGTTTGCTGCTGCGATCTGCCGCGGCACAGGCTGCCGCCTGCCGCAGGGCAGCGCCGCAGATGTGCTGCCGGACGCGGCGGTGCGCTATGCCGCGCTCTTCGGCTGGACGGAGAAGGACGCCGACGCGCAGCAGAACGTGACGCGCGCGCAGGCGGTGCAGATTTTGAACCGCGCGCTGGGCCGTACGCCGGACACCGCGGCCATCGATGCGCTTGCTGAGCGCGTATTTCTCGATGTCTCGCCGGAGCAGGAAGCATATTACGATATCATGGAGGCCGCGCTGGAGCACCGCTCTGCCGCATCTGACGGCGCAGAAAGCTGGGACGGCGAAAGCATCTTCTTCATCCCGCTTACGCCGGGCCTCCACATGGCGGGCGGCAACGCGCAGTATCTTCTCGACGACGGCAGCATCCTTACCGAGCCGGGTCTTTTCACCGTCGGCCGGTTCACGTATCTCGTTTCGGAAAATGACGGGCAGATCTACGCGGACAACGCGCTGCATCTGGTGGACGATCAGGTGGTGTTCTGCACGTCCGGCGGTACGATTTTGAAAAACGCCCGCCGCTACGACTACTTCTTTGACGAAAACGGCGCGTACACCACCGGCGACGCAACGCTCGACGCGGAGGTCGCTGAGGCCATTGCCGCGTGCACCACGCAGGATATGACGCAGGAGGAAAAGCTGCGCGCGTGCTACGACTATGTGCGCAGTTTCAAATATCTCGGCCGCAACGCAGCGCTGCCGCGCACGGTCAAAACCATACCGTATGAAAACGCGACGGCCTACGCCAGAAAGATCTTCGAAACCGGCAAGGGCGACTGCTATAACTTTGCTGCCTCGTTCTGTTTCCTCGCCCGTGCGCTAGGCTATGAGGCCACGGCCATCGTCGGCTCGTGCGGCTACGTGTGGAGCTCCACCGCCATCGCGCACGGCTGGGTGGAGATCGTGATGGACGCAGAGACGTATCTGTTCGACCCGCAGATTGAAAATTACAATCTGCGCGCGGGCATCAGCAATGCCACGCACAGCGCGTATCAGGTCAGCTATGAGACCGCGCCGGGCCGATACTATAAAAACTGAGAGAAAACGGAGAAAAAAGCATGAAACGTGTATGGATGATCGCAGTCGTGTGCCTGCTGCTGACCGTTTTGACGGCCTGCGCCGCCGCGCCGGAAGCGCAGGAAGCGCCCGCAGCGCCGGTATCCGCCGAAGCGGAAGCGCCCGAAGCGCCCGAGCCGCAGGCCGTTCCTGCGGAGCCCGAACAGCCGGAAGCTGTATCTGAGCCCGAAACGCCCGAAGAACCGGCTGAGCCGGAGGTGCCCGCCGAACCCGAAGAACCGGCCGGGCCGGAAACGCCGGAACAGCCGGACGGCCCCACACTGGATGACGCGCTGGCGTTTGTCGATCAGGACGTGAGCGCTATGATCGCCGCGATTGGTGAGCCGGTGTCGAGCTCGTATGAGGCCTCCTGCATGGGCGACGGCGACGACGGCATTCTGGAATATGACGGCTTTATCGTCTTTACCTACCGCGAACCCGACGGCAGCGCCGAGACGGTCATCGACGCGGAGTGACGGAGAAGAATATGAAAAAGAGAGTATGCCTGATTCTGACCATCTGCCTGCTTGCCGCGTGCCTGTGCGCGTGCGGCTCTGACGCGGGCTTTTCAAAGGAGGATCTCAGCCTTACGGTTGCAGGGACCGAGATCACGCCCGATACACCCGTCAGCGATATTCTTGCTGCGCTGGGTGAGGAGTATGACTACGCCGAGGCGATTTCCTGCGTCTATACCGGTATGGACAAGACCTATACCTATGCCGCTGTGACGCTCTATACCTATCCCGACGGCGAGAATGACCGCCTGATGGAGCTCTACTGCGAGGGCGCGGACGTGAAGACGTCCAGGGGCATTACGATCGGCGCAAGCAAGGCCGACGTGACCGCGCAGTATGGAGGCGGCTACGTCGAGACGGGCAGTATTCTGAGCTATGAGCTGCCCGCGTCCGCGAGCGAGAATTTGCCGGCGTCGCTGTATTTCCTGATGCGCGATGGTAAGGTCGCGGCCATTGCGGTCACGGCCGAGCACCGTGCGGAGTGAGGCAGCGTATGAAACAGTTTCTTTGCGTGCTTCTGGCGCTGACGCTGCTGCTTGTGCTCGCGGCGTGCGCGCCGAAGCCGTATGCGCCTGCGGGCGGGACGACCGGCGACGCGGCGCTTGACGGGCAGGTGCTGGCCGTTCTGCAGGGGGTCTGTGCATCCAAAAACAGCCTGGCTGACAATGTCCGCGCGGTCTATGACTGGGTGGCAAATGAGATTCAGTACCGCGCCAGCACGGCTGACACGTCCAACGGCTTTACAGAGGAAGTGACGGCGCAGCTGGCAGGCGAGGTGCTTGCCAAGCGGCGCGGCGCGTGCGACGGCGAGGCGGCGCTCATGGCGGTGCTTTTGCGGCGCATGGGCTGCGAAGCGGTGATCGTCGAGGGGCAGTTCCTGCGCGAAGACGGCTCTGAATGGGTCGATCACGCGTGGGTCATCGCCTGCATTGACGGAAAATACTGCCATCTTGACCCGCTCTACGGCCGTTACTATGCCGAAGATGCGATGGAAAGCTACTGCATGGCGACGGATGCGTTCCTGCTGTCAACCCACCGCTGGGACGCGGAACAATACCCCGCCTGCAAGTAAGGAGAAAACGATGTTCATTCTGGAAAAACTGGCGCAGTATGCCCGGACCGGGCGCACGGCCATTGTCTATGGCGATGACAGCCTTAGCTTCGCTGCGCTTGAGCGCCGCTCGAATGCGTTTGCGCGGTATCTTCTGGATACGCTGGCAGATGACCGCACGCCGGTCATGATCTACGGCCACAAGGAACTGTCCATCCCGGCATGCATGTTCGGCTGCCTCAAATCCGGGCGCGGCTATGTGCCGGTGGATACGACGTTCCCGCCCGAGCGTGTGCGGCAGATCGCCGCGCAGGTGCAGCCGAAGCTCGTCATAGACCTCGCGGGCGCGGGTGTCGGGGCGCCTGTGGTGCTGGACGCTGACGCGCTGGAAGCCGTGCTTGCCGCGCCGGCAGAGCCTGTCGCGCGCGAAAACTGGGTTTTGCCCGCGCAGACGGCCTATATCCTCTTTACCTCTGGCTCGACCGGCACGCCCAAGGGCGTGCAGATCACGGCCGGCAACATCGCGGCCTTCCGCGAAGGGGTTGCGCCCTGGTTTGATCTGGATGTGGACGGCGGGCGGTTTCTCAACGAGATCTCCTATTCCTTCGACGTGTCCGTCTGTGCGCTCTATGACGCGCTCAGCCGCGGGATGACGCTCTATACCGTGGATAAGACCACGCTTGGCGATACGAAGAAGCTCTTTGCCGCACTGCGCGCGTCAGATGTTGACGTCTGGGTCTCCACGCCGTCGCTGGCCGAGATCTGCGTGCAGTCCGAGCAGTTTACAAACGCGCTTTTGCCGCATGTGAAGCGCTTTGTTTTCTGCGGCGAGGTGCTGACCAAAAAGCTCGCCGCGCAGATGATGGAGCGATTCCCGGGCGTGCCCATTCTGAACGCCTACGGCCCGACCGAGGCCACCGTCCTTGTCACGGCGGCTGAGATGACGCGCGATATGCTGCAAAGCGACAGGCCCACGCCCATCGGTTACGCATTTTCCAACGTCACGGCCAGGATCGTGTCGGAATCCGGAGAGGCGCTGCCCGACGGCGAGGCGGGCGAGCTGCTGCTTTTGGGAGAAAGTGTCAGCCCCGGCTATTTTGGCAGGCCAGACCTCAATGCGAAATCCTTTTTTATTGACGAAAAGACCGGCCTGCGCGGCTATCACACGGGCGATCTGTGCTACAGGCTCGACGGGCTCATCTATTACTGCGGCAGGCTCGACTCGCAGGTGAAGCTCAACGGCTTCCGCGTGGAGCTCGAGGATGTGGAAAACAATCTCGCTCGGGTGGAAAATATTGCGCGCGCGGCCGTGCTGCCTGTCATGACGGACGGCAAGGTCACCTCGCTCACGGCGTTTATTTTGCTGCAGAGCCCCGACGGACTGAGCGCGCTCAAGCGCGGACAGAAGATCAGGGCCGCGCTTTCCGGCGTGCTGCCGTCTTACATGGTTCCGCGCAAATTTGTCGCGCTGGACGCGTTTCCGCTCAATACCAACGGCAAGGTCGATAAAAAATCGCTTGCTGCGCTGCTGTGACGGGAGGCGCGTATGACACCGTATCAGGGACTGCTCTTTTTCGGGATTCTCATTTTGCTGCTGCTGCCGGCCGCGTTTTTTGGCCTGTGCGGCAAAGGCCTGCGCGTGTTGGGCGCTGCGCTCACGGCTTTGATGCTGCTGACCGCGTTCGATTCGCCAAAGGCGCTTATTACGCTGGCTGTGTTCTGGCTTTGGCAGAGCGGGCTGTGCTTCAGCTATCTCGCGGTTCGAAAACGCTGGCATAAGCGCTGGATGCTGTGGCTGTTCGTGCTTTTTTCACTCGCACCGCTGATGCTTGTCAAGCTCAGCGCGATTGTGCCGCCGCTGCGGTTTTTCAGCTTGCTCGGCGTGAGCTATATGAGCTTCCGCGCAGTGCAGGTGCTGATTGAGCTCTACGACGGGCGCATCAAAGAACTGAATTTTCTGGATTTCGGCTATTTCCTGCTCTTTTTCCCGTCCGTCTCGTCCGGACCCATCGACCGCTACCGCCGCTTTGCGGCCGACCTGCACGCCGAACGAAGCCCGGAGGATTACTGTACCATGCTGCAGGCGGGCGTGTGGAAGCTGATGACGGGCGCGCTGTATAACTTTGTCTTTGCGAATCTCATCTGGCAGTTCTGGCTGGCAAAGCTGCCTGAGCACGGCTTTCTTGCCACGTGGAGCTACCTCTACGGCTATACGTTCTATATGTTCTTCAACTTCGCCGGCTACAGCCGCATGGCCATCGGCACGGCGTATGTGCTGGGTGTGAAGCTGCCCGAGAACTTTGACCGGCCATTTCTTGCCTGCGACATGAAGGAGTTCTGGTCGCGCTGGCATATCTCGCTCTCGAGCTGGCTGCGCGACTACGTCTATACGCGCTTCTGCATGGCGGCGCTGCGCGGCAAGTGGTTCCGCAGCCAGCGCACGAGCTCGTATCTTGGCTATTTTCTCACGATGACGCTCATGGGCATCTGGCACGGCCTGACGCCTGCGTATCTGGTGTACGGTGTGTATCATGGGCTTCTCATGAGCGCCAACGAGGTACTCGACACCAAATGGAAGGGCTTTAAAAAGCTCAAAAAAAGACCCGTGCCGCGCGCAATCATGACCGTTATTACGTTCCATCTGTTTGGATTCGGCCTGCTGATCTTTTCCGGCAGACTTTTTTAAGGAGAATATACTATGCTTGAGAACATCATTGAGATTCTGAACGAGATCACTGGCGCGGACGAGGGCGAGATCCAGCCCGACACCGAGCTTTTTGCCGAGGGTGTGCTGGACTCCTTCGGCCTTGTGCAGCTGCTTGTGGCGCTGGAGGAGCAGGGCGCCGCGCTTGACGCGGCCGAGCTCGACCGCGACGCCATTTCCACGCCCGAGAAGATCGCTGCGCTGGCAGAGCAGGCGCGATGAAAAAAAGCCTTCGCACGGCGCTTCTGGCGCTCTTGCTTGCGGCACTGCTGCTCGGCGGCGCAACGGCGCTCGTCTATGCGTCCGCGGGCGACTATCCAGACACACTGGGGCTTGACCCCGAGGTCACGGAGAAGATCACGGGCGAGTATCTGCTCACGGCTGCGGCGGCCGAGCCGGACAGCCTGATCGTCTTCGGCTCGAGCGAGCTGAAAACGACCGATATCTGTACGCACCCGGCCAATTTCTTCGCGGAAAAGCGCTGCGGCTTTCAGGTCGATCTCGTCGGCCGCGGCTCGTGCCAGTCGCTGGTGCACGCGCTGAGCATTGCAGGATCGGGCGAGGCGCTGCGGGGGAAAAAGGTCGTGCTCATCACCGCGCCGCAGTCGTATGTCGAAGGCGGTATCGCGCCCGACCTCTTTATGGCAAATTTCTCCGGGCAGCAGGCGCTGCGCATGCTCGCCGACGACACGATCCCGGACGAAATCAAGCAGTATCTGTCTTTGCGCGTGCAGCAGCTGATGGCACAGTATGGGGCCGAATACGGTGCAGCGCCGGAGGCATATACGGCGGCGGGCCTTCTGACAAAGGCCGTGGCCGCAGAACATGGGATGACGCAGGCGCTTCTGCGCCCGTATGCAGCTGTCTCACGGTGGCTGCTCGATACCAAGGACGCGGCCACAGCGGCAGGCATCATGCGTGCGTATTCCGATGTGAAGGCGGCCGGGCCGCAGGAGATTGACTGGGACGCGGAGCTGGAAGCGGCGCTCTCTCAGGCGCAGCGGATGGCCACGAACAACGACTTTTTTATGCTCGACGGCTACTACAGCACCTATGTCGGCCGCAAGCTCTCTCAGTTTGAGGGCCGGGATGCGGATCTGAGCTACGCCGTCTCGCCGGAATATGACGATCTGCGCTGCCTGCTGGAGCTGTGCAGGGCCAAGGAACTCGATGTTTTGTTTGTGCACGTGCCGATGCACGGCAGCTGGAACGACTATACGGGCTTCACGGCGGAGAAGCGCGCGGCCTATTATGAAGCCGTGCGCGAAATCGTAACCCAATACGACAATGTGACGCTCCTGGATTTGACACCGATGGAATACGAACCGTTTTTTTTGTGCGATACGATGCATCTTGGCTGGAAGGGGTGGCTGGAAGTTGACCGGGCGATTGTTCAGTTTTATGGCGAAAATTAGAGACGCCGTCTATACGCGCTGGTATCTGCGCGCGGCCATCTACGCGCTGATTCTGGCCGCCATCTTTGTGACGTGGCTGGTTCTTGACGGCCAGAGCATCGCGTTTGTCTACAGTGAGTTTTAGGAGGAAACACAGATGAAAAAACGTCTGCTTGCACTCACGCTGGCGCTTGTGCTCGCGTGCGCGCTTTTGACCGGCTGCGCCGGCAGGAAGGCCGACCCGTATGAGACGGCCGTATCTATGATTGACGGCGACGTGCAGTCGCTCATTGACGCCATCGGCGAACCGAATGACAGCCAGTACGCCTCGTCGTGTCTCGGCGACGGCGAGGATGGCGAGCTCTATTACGACGGCTTTACCGTCTATACCTACCGCGACGTGGACGGGGCGGAGTCCGTCTACGACGTGATGCAGACCGGCAAGTAAAAGAAAGGAGCCCACATGCAAAAGCGTTTGACGATCCGGTGGCTGCTGCGCGCGATTGTGTGTGCGGCGCTATGCCTCTGCGCCACGGTTTTTGCCGCCGCCCGGGAGGAAACCAGAACCGACGAACTGCTCAGCCAGGTGCGTGTGCCGCACGTGCTTGGCAGCGGAACGTTTACATACGGCGGGCAGACCTTCAACCGCCTGCTCGTGCCGCGCTATGTCATCGAGCAGTTTGAGAATTCTGCCTTTGCCGTCGAGCCGGAGCAGTGCGACGACCGCGTGACTGCGATCAAAAAGTATCTCAACTCCAACGACAATTTTCCCTACAACGAATATGTCACCTACACGCAGATCCGCCCGCCGTATGCCGAAGGCGAGTCGCGCGAGTGGATCGAGACGTATTTTGACGACCATCTTGCCATCTTTTTGCAGACAGTCTACCGCTTCTGCGGCCTGGAGGACAAGCAGCCCGTGATTGACGAGCTGACGTGTTATCTGCTCGAATGCCTGCCCAATGTCAGCCAGAATATGAGCTGGGACATTGAATCGGCGTACAAGTATGAGCTCATTCAGCAAGGCAAGCAGGGCACTGTGGGCCGTGACGGCACACTCGACAACATCTACTACTTCGCCCAGACCGACCCCGACTGGGGCGGCGAAGAGTTCCAGTTCTTTAAGGTTGAGGGCAACCCCCAGTATCCCAACGGCGTGACGATCAAAGACCGCGGCTGCGGCTGCGCGTGCGCGTCGATGGTGTTCTCAACGTATCACATGGTCGAGATCACGCCGCGTATCACGGCCCGTTACGCCGACGCAGGCAACTGGCATGTGAGCTATGGCCTGCCCAACGAATATTTTGAGGGCATCGCCAAATTCTACCGCGATTTTGAGAAGGACCGCTACGGTACCACGCTGCAGCTGCCCGAGATCCTGGAAAAGGACGAGTTCACCATCGGCGAGCTGGAGAGCTGGCTGCGCGACGACAGGTATATGGCCATCATCCACGTCGGCCCCGGCGCGTTCACCAGTCAGGAGCACTATATGGTGCTCGAGGACTACCGCGAGATTGACGGCAAGGGCTATTTCCTCGTGGCCGACCCCTATGTCCAGCCCAGCCGCTACAAGGACACCGACCAGATGCTTGCTGTGGAGGGTTCGACGAATGAAGGTTTGATCTACGCCACGCCGGAGCTCATCTACCGCGACTGCATGGCCATTGTGCTGTTCCGGCAGAGCCGTGAGGCGTTCCCGCTGACGTGTAAGACCGCTGCCCCTGAGTCGGGTTGGCTGAGTTAAGGAGACGCCATGTCAAGAACGAAGAAAAAGAGCGTCGGCCGCTTTTTAAAGCGCAATACGCTCAATATTGCGATCCTTGCGGCGATTGTGCTGCTGGTGGCGGCGATTTTTGCCGTGGCCGTGCTGGTGGTGGAGCTGAGCCGCCCGGCACAGCCCGTCTCGCCGGAAGAGCCGCAGCCGCCCGCGCAGAGTGACGAACAGCCCGCGTCCGAGCTGCAGCTGCCCGTGACAGATGAGCCGGAAACGCCGCAGGAGGATACCTTCACCCCGCCCTTTGACGGCACGTCCGAGCTTCTGGCCGACGGGCGGATGATGCTGACCTACGATGAGAAGCAGCTGAAGCTCACGACCGACGGCGAGGGGTTCTACTCGCTCGTGAGTCTTGACGGCGCAGCATCCGCGCGCATGGACCTGCAGCAGCTGCCGGCCTTGCTCAGTGAGCTGGAAAACGATGAGCTGGAGCGGCTGTGCATCGGCATTCTGCAGGCGTACTACTATCTCGCGCCCGAGACGCAGTCGATCACCTTGACAGACGGTGTACGCACCGCCGACGGCTACACCTGCACGCTTGGCGCGCCCGCGTATGAAGACGCGCCCGCCGTGACGGCGAAGGTCCGGCTGATGCAGCTCGACAAGCAGCTCTGGTACGCCATCGTCCTGACACCTGAGGGAGCAGACGGTGCCGCCGTGCTGCAGGCATTTGACAATCTGACGTTACGATAGACAGAGGAAACGACATGAAACGCTTACAGTTGTGGTTTGTGCTCGCGCTGAGTGCGGCCCTGTGCCTGCTGTGCGCCTGCCGCGCGGCCGAAGCTGCCGCACCCGAAGAACTCCCGGCCGCGCCCATCGCATCGGCCCTGGCAGAAGACGAATCCGAAGCCGAAGCGGCGCCCGACGGGCTTGTGCGCGAGGCGGACGGGCGCGTTCGGTACTATGAAAACGGCGCGCCGGCCGAGCTGCAGCCGGGCGTGCAGGAACTGGGCGGCAAGGCATATTACGTCCGGGCCGACGGCGGCATCTGCGATTACCAGCGCTGCGCGGCCGTGATGGACGACGGCAACCGCTACTATTTTGAAGACGACTGCAGTCTGCGCAGCTTTCCTGCGGGCTTTGCCGGGCTGCCGGACGGCGAATACTATGCCGAAGCGGACGGCTATGCGCTGGCTGGTTTTTCCTCCGGGCTCGCTGCGCTTGACGGTGCGCTGTACGCCTTTGATGAAGACGGGCGCGTGATGACGTTTGCTGCAGGCGCGCAGGAGATCTTCGGCAAAACATATCTTGTCGAAGAAGACGGCAGCGCCATTGCGCTGCATGAGCCGGGGCTGCTCCTGCGCGAAAGCGGGCTGTATCTGGTGCAGGATGACGGCTCTCTTGCTGTGAATGTATCCGAGGGGTATCTGCGTTTTGGCGCGGATGGCCGCTACACCAGCGGCAATGAAACGCTCGACGCGGCCGTGGACGCGCTGCTGCTTGCCAGCGGCGGCGTGGATACCGCCGACCCTGAGGGGAGCTTCCGCGCGGCGTATTCGTATCTGCGCGACAACTATACCTATCTCAGCATGGACCACCAGCAGCCCGGCACGACCGACTGGGAGGAGGACTGCGCGCTGACGTTCTTTGACCTCGGCAAGGGCAACTGCTACTGCTGGGCCGCGGCTGTCAGCTACTGCGCGCGCAGGCTGGGCTATCAGGCATACGTCGTGGCCGGCTGGGAGAGTAATCCCACCAACGATCACGCGTGGACAATGGTCGACTGGCCGGACGGCGAGACGTACCTCTTTGACGCGCAGCTGGAGTACGCCTACTGGTACATGTTTGAGAATAAGCCGAAGGTCGATATGTTCAAAGCCTCGGGAGACGGCATGTATTATAACGGCTTCGCCTATTATTTCCCGTAAACAGCAAGGAGTCATCCATGGAATTCGGTTCCGCTACATTTTTGTTCGCGTTTTTGCCCCTGCTTCTCATCGCGTACCATCTGGTACCGGGGACGCGGGGCAAGAACGCGTGCATTATTTTTGCCAGCCTGCTCTTCTACGCCTTCGGCGATCTGCGCCATGTGCCGGTGCTGCTGGGCTCGGTGGTCTTCCACTATGCCGCCGGACTTCTGCTCATGGGGCTCGCGCGGGGAAGAAGGGCCCTTCTGGCCGCGTGCGTGACGCTGGATGTGGCGGCGCTTCTGGGGTTCAAGCTGGCGGGCCATCTGCCGCTGGGCGTGTCGTTTTTCACCTTTCAGGCCATCAGCTATGTGACAGACCTCTACCGCGACCGGAAAAACGGCAGCCGCAATTTCTTTGAGGTGCTGCAGTACATCACCTTTTTTCCGCAGATCGTCTCGGGACCGCTGATGAAGTTCTCCGAGATCCGCCCGTACTTTACCCGCCGCACCGCGGCTGCCGCACAGACGGCAAGCGGCCTGCGCCGCTTTACGGTGGGCCTTGCAAAAAAGCTGCTGCTCAGCAGCGCGGCGGCGGGACTTGCCGATGCGGTCTTTGCACTCGCACCCGGCGCGCTGGATATCCGTGCGGCGTGGCTGGGCGCGGTCTGCTACAGCCTGCAGCTGTATTTTGATTTTTCCGGCTACAGCGATATGGCCGTGGGTCTCGGCAGGCTCTTTGGTTTCGCGCTGCCCGAGAATTTCCGCTATCCCTACTGCGCCAGCTCCGTCACCGATTTCTGGCGGCGGTGGCATATCTCGCTTTCCACGTGGTTCCGCGACTATCTCTATATCCCGCTGGGCGGAAACCGCAGGGGCAGGCTGCGCACGGCTTTCAACAAGCTTGCCGTATTTCTCGCTACAGGTCTGTGGCACGGCGCGGGCCTCAATTTCATCCTCTGGGGCCTGTGGCATGGCCTCTGGAGCGCGCTGGAAACGCTCACCGGGGCAGGGAAGAAGCTGGAAAAGCGCTGGTACGGGCATGTCTATGCGCTGCTTGTGGCCGTTTTGGGCTTTGTGATCTTCCGTGCATCGGGCGCGGCGCAGGCGGGCGGGATGCTTGCCGCCATGTTCTGCGGCTTCCGTCTGACCCGTGAGAGCGGCGCAATCTTTACGCACCTCATCGGCGCAAAAGAGCTGTTTTTGCTGGCCCTCGGCTGCGTGCTGTGCACGCCCGTGGCGCCAAAGCTGCAAGGTGCGCTTCAAAAACGCGGCCTGTACGAGCCGGTGAGCCTTATGTTCACGCTGGCGCTGTTCGCGCTGTGCGTGCTGGCCATGGTGGGCGGGTCGTTCCGGCCGTTCATCTACGCGCAGTTCTAGGAGGGGCGGTATGAGAAAAAACTGGTTTTATGCCGCGTTCTGCGCGCTGTTTCTTCTTCTGCTGCTTGTGCCGGGGGCTTTGACGCTGGCGCTTGGCCCAAGTGAGGCGGGCGCAAACGAGCAGCTTGCCCGCGCGCCGCAGATCACAAAAGCCGGCGCGCTGAATCTGGACGTGCTGTCCGACGCCTGCGCGTATTTTGACGACCATTTTGCCGGACGGCAGCAGCTCATCACGGCCAATGCCGCTGTAACGGCGGCGGTCTTCCGCGAATCCGCCTCGCCCGAGGTGATCCTGGGCTGCGAGGGGTGGCTGTTTTATGCCGATACGCTGGCGGACTACGAGGGCAGTGCACCCATGACTGAGCGCCAGCTCTACTGTGCGGCGCATACGCTTGCGCTCATGCAGGAGTATGCCGCGTCACAGGACTGTGCGTTCGTCTTTACCGCCGCGCCCAACAAAAATACGTTGTACCCTGAATTTATGCCCGCACAGTATGAAAGAAGCGAAGCGCCGTCCAACCTTGAGCGGCTTTCGGCGTATCTCGCGCGGGAAGAGGTGGTGTATTGTGACCTGCTGCCGGTGCTCACGGCACAAAACGAGCCGGTGTATTATAAGACCGACAGCCACTGGATGCCCTACGGCTCTGCACTGGCGCACGACGCGCTGCTCCGAACGCTTGGCCGCGATGGCGCGCTTTCACAGCAGGAATTCACGCCCCAGCCGCATCTGGGTGATCTCAATGAGATGCTCCTGCCGGCGGGAAGCAGAACCGAACCGGGACCGGTGCTTGGGCGCGCGCGGACATTTTCCTACGTCGGCGCGGTGCACGGGCCGGACGATATGATGATCCGCACGGTGTGCGACGGACAGCAGGGGAGCCTTCTCATGTTCCGTGACTCGTTCGGCAACGCGCTGCACGAGGACATGGCCGAATCGTTCGCGTCTGCGTGCTTCTCGCGCGCGATGCCGTATGATCTGACGCTGTTGGAGACGGAGCGGGCCGATACGCTTGTCATCGAGCTGGTCGAGCGAAATCTGGCGAAGCTTGCCGCCCAGCCGCCTGTCATGCCCGGGCCTGCGCGGGAACTGGACGCGCCGGAGAAAACCGTTTCCGCGCGGCTGCAGCTGACGCAGCGTGAGAGCAAGCTCGATGGCTGCGTGCAGTATACCGGCACGCTTTCGTGCGCGGCGATGGATGCCGATTCCCCCGTCTATCTTGCGCTTGACGGTGTGGTATATGAGGCCTGCCCCACGGACGGCGGCTTCTGCCTGTATGCGCCCGGCGCGCAGGAAATTGCAGTGTATGTTATGGCGGACGGAGAGCTTGCCCGCTGTGAAGTGTAAAAAAAGCAGCCGCCCGGCCATCCGGCCGGGCGGCTGTCAGCGTGTCGAAAAAGCCTCGCAGAGTTTCGCGCCCGCAGGCGCGAAAGACATGTAGATTATTTTTCCCGGCGGCGTGTACGTCGGAAAAATACACTCCGGCCTGCAAGTGTGCAGGCTGTCCGCCTTTGGCGGACAGATCGTGCGCGCAGCAGGCCGCGGCCTGTTGTCGAAAAACTCCAAAGGAGTTTTTCGACAGCCTCGCAGCCGCCCGGCCATCCGGCCGGGCGGCTGTTTCAATTGTCACTTACAGTATTCTGCAATCGCCGCTGCGGCAAACTGCGCTGTTCCTTCGCCGCCTGCGTGGTCGATATTCACGCGGAAGCGCTCGTCTTCGATGTACATCTGCCCCAGCCCGGCAAGAATTTCCTTCGTGCAGGGGTAGTAGTACGCGGTGATGCAGCGCCGCAGCGCTTCGACCTGCGCCTGCGCCTCGGTTGACGCCGGGTCGAGCGTTTTGATCTTGCCGAAGTCTGCGAAAACGGCCATCAGGGCGTCTGCTGCGGCCGCATTCTCATCTTCGCTGCGCGCGGCCGTTTTCTCCAAGCTTGCGCGGTAAGCGTCCGTATCGCCCCAGCGGGCTCTGGCCTCGGCGGCATAGGCGTCGTAGCTTGTGGTGTCAAAAGCGGAAAAATCCATACTATCATCTCCGGATTCCAAAAGATTTCGGGCGAACATGACGAGCTTGTCCAGCTGTGCGCGCTGCAGCTCCAAAAGCCCGATCTGGTCGCGCAGCGCGGCCCGCGCGTCAAAGTTGGGGCTGTCCAGCAGCGCCTTGATCCCGGCAAGCGGAAAGCGCAGCTGCCGCAGCAAAAGAATCGACTGCAGCTTGCGCAGCGCCGCATCGTCATAGAGCCGGTAGCCGGCTTCGGTGAGCTGCGCGGGCTTCAGAAGGCCGATGGCGTCATAGTGGTGCAAGGTCCGGACGCTCACACCAGCCAGACGGCTGACCTCGTGGACAGTTTTCATTGTTTATCCCTCCCGATGCGGTGAGTATATGCTATGACGTAACGTCAGAGTCAAGAGATATTTTTCTTTTTTTCTGAACATACATAAAATGCCCCTCGCCAGAAATTCCAGCGAGGGGCATATGGTTTTACGGCTCGGTGGGCAGCATTGCGTCAAAGAGCGTGTCGCTGACGGCCCCGCGGAAGAGGCTGCCGGCATTGCCGTGCACGACGTTGAGCGCGGGAACGGCCTGATTGAGCGGTGTGTTGCCCTCCATGAAGAGGTCAAGGTCGAGCATATACACCTTTTCCTCCATCGTCTGGCGCGTACGGTTATTGACCTTGCGCAGAAGCCCCGGGCCGCACTTGATGTTGGCCTTTGCGCCGCCCGGCATGGCTATGGTGACGGTCTGCTCGTTTTTTAAAAACGCGCCCTCCTGTGCATCCTCCTCGCCCATGAGTCCGATATAGCCCGGCTGGATGAGCTCGCGCCACTGGTAATCCTCCAGTCCCAGCGTCTGGCGGTTGAAGGCGTTGATGTAGCGAAGGCCCACGCGCGTGAAGCAGTTGGGCTTGTAGATGCGGATGAATACGGCCAGCACCATGTCCAGCCGCTTGGCAAACTCCTCCCAGCGAACATAGCGGTGTGTGGACAGGGCGATAAAGCCCTTGGTCATGCTGATCTTCCACTGGCCGTCGGCGGAGATGAACTGGTGGTTGCTGACGGGCTGCTGTACCACGGGCTTGCCGTTTACGATCTGTGGCGGCAGCTGCTCGACTTTTTTGGCGTATTGCGGATACTCGGCGCGGATGGCCTCCTGAAATTCGACGGGCTCGGACGCATCGATTTTCAAAATATCAAAATAGCGCAGCTGGCAGATGACCTCCAGCAGCTGATTTTTTTCAAGAATTTTTCGTTCAGACGAAGAAAACATGCAAAACCCTCGCTTTCCGGCAGAATTGCGCGTGATATACTATCAGTATACCGTGTTTTAGCAAAAAAGCAAGCGCGAAGGGCATTCCATTTGCCGCGCAAAAGTGGTATACTGGGAAAAACGACCGCGCGTGCCCGCAGCCGGGCTGCGCGGCAACAGGAGGAATCGTATGGACGTTCTGCGTTTTCTGGAGTCGATCCGCCTTCCGGCGCTCGACACGCTCATGCAGCTCATCACCGAGGGCGGCGGAGAGCTCGTATTCATGGTGCTGGCGATCACGGTGTTCTGGTGCATCGATAAGCGCTGCGGCTACTACATCTTTACGGTCGGCTTCTTCGGAACCATCATCAATCAGTTTTTGAAGCTCGCTTTCCGCATCCCGCGGCCGTGGGTGCTCGACCCCAATTTCACCATTGTCGAGTCTGCCCGCGCCGGGGCCACGGGCTATTCGTTTCCGTCGGGCCATACGCAGAATGCAGTCGGCACGTTCGGCGGCCTGGCGCGCTACACCAAAAAACGCTGGGTACGCGTGGTGTGCATCGTTCTGGCGGTTCTGATTCCGTTTTCCCGGATGTATTTGGGCGTGCACACGCCGCTGGACGTGGGCGTATCGGTTCTGGTCGCGCTGGTGCTGCTCTTTGCATTCTATCCGCTCTTTTCCTCGGATGAGCGGCAGTCGCGCGCGATGTGGTATGTGCTGGCGGCAGTGATCGTGCTGGCGGCGGCGTATCTGGCGTTCGTGCTGGCGTATGCATTCCCGGCGGATATTGATGCGGACAACCTTGCCGAGGGCACCAAGACGGCCTTCACCATGGCGGGCGCGGTGCTGGGATTGCTCGCGGTGTATGCGGCCGACCGCTACAGGCTGCAGTTTGATACCAAGGCGCCGCTTTTGGGCCAGATTCTGAAGCTGGTTCTGGGCCTTGCGCTGCTCGTTGCCATCAAGGCCGGGCTCAAAGCGCCGCTGCATGCGCTCTTCGGCGGCTATTTCGCCGATCTTGTGCGGTATTTTCTGATGGTGCTCTTTGCCGGGTGCGTGTGGCCGCTGACGTTCGGCTTCTTCGCCCGCGTGGGAAGGAAAAAGAACGCATGACGGCGCTGTGGATCATCCTCGGACTTCTTCTGCTGGTGTTGGTGCTGCTGGGCGCCGCGGCCGTCAATTATGTCTGCCTGCGGCATAAGCAGGCGGACATGACCGTACCGGAAAATCTTGCGCAGTCGCACTATGCAGAGCTGAAAGACGAGATTTTGCAGGGCGTGGCATGGCTGCGGGAGCAGCAGGACGTGCGCCAGCTCTATGTTGAGAGCTACGACGGCCTGCGGCTGCACGCGCAGTTCGTCCCGTGCGAAAACGCCAGGGGGACGGTACTGCTGTTTCACGGCTACCGATCAAGCTGGACAATCGATTTTTCCGTCTCGCTGCCGTTCTACCACGCGCTGGGCTACAACCTGCTTATCACCGATGAGCGCGCACACGGCGGTTCGGAGGGGCGCTTCATTACCTTTGGCGTGCGCGAGCGGTATGATGTCATGTCGTGGGTGACATACTTGTCACAGATGCTGGGAGAAAAGCATCCGCTGTATCTCGCGGGTCTTTCCATGGGCGCGACGACGGTGCTGATGGCGTCGTGCTTCGATTTCCCGGGGAATGTGCGCGGGGTGCTGGCCGACTGCGGCTTTACAGAGCCCTACGCCATAATGAAAAGCGTGATTCACACGTACATGCCGCATATCCCGGCGTGGCCTGTGCTGGCCGTGACGGGCCTTGCAACAAAGCTGGCTGCAGGCTTCGGCCTGCGCGAGGCAAATACCGTAGACGCCGTGGCGCACACAAAATATCCCATTCTTTTTGTCCACGGCAAGGCGGACACCTTTGTGCCGTGCAGCATGACGCAGCAGGCGTATGATGCGTGCGCGGGTGAAAAAACGCTGGTTCTTGTTGAGAACGCTGACCACGGCCGCAGCTACCTCGTTGACCGGCCGCGCGTTCAGGCGGCGCTGGAGCATTTTCTGGAATCACATCTGCCGAAGGAGGAAACCATATGAGACAGCAGCATGAGATCTTCGCGGCATCGCCGCTACTGGATGAGAACGGCAACCTGCGCGAGCCCGGCTGGGCGCGAAAGCTATTGCCGCAGTATCACCGCGCGGACATTAAAGCAAGCCCCATGCGCATCAAGGAGTGGGACTATTACCTCATCACCGACGGACACATCGGCCTCGCGCTCACCATCGCGGACAACGGCTATATGGGTCTGGACTCGATCTCGTTTCTCAACTTCGACGAGCGCTGGCAGATCACCAAAAGCCCCATGCGCGTGATGCCGATGGGTAAGACAAAACTGCCCGAGCGGTCGGATGACGGCGTGACGGAGATTTCGCGCGGCGGCTATGCCATGGCGTTCTACCACGAGGACGGCGCGCGCAAACTGAGCTTCCACATGGATAACTTCAAGGGCAAGACGGCCATCGAGGGCATCGTCTCGCTCACGGACGCGCCAGAGGAGAGCATGGTCATTGCCACGCCCTTTGACAAGCCCGGCCATTTCTACTACAACCAGAAGATCAACTGCATGCGCGCAGAGGGCTGGATCGAGCTGGGCGAAACACACATCGACCTCACGCCCAATCAGTTCTTCGCCGTGCTCGACTGGGGACGCGGCGTATGGACGTATGAGAACACGTGGTACTGGGGCAGCGCCTCGGGCGAGCTTGACGGCGTGCCGTTCGGCTGGAACCTCGGCTACGGCTTCGGCAATACGGCCGCGGCCACCGAGAACGTGCTCTTCTACGGCGGAAAGATCCACAAGCTGGGCGAGGTCACGTTCAACATTCCCATGAAAGACGGCAAAGAGGACTATTTGAGCCCGTGGACGTTCACCAGCGACGACAACCGCTTCTACATGGACTTTTTGCCCGTGCTCGACCGCAGCGCGTATACGAGTGCGCTCGTCATCAGCTCCGACCAGCATCAGGTGTTCGGCCGCTTCACGGGCCGCATCACGCTCGACGACGGCACGGTGCTGCCGGTCAGAGATTTCTTCGGCTTTGCCGAAAAGGTCGTCAACAAATGGTGATGACCGTATTGCCCGGCGCAGCAGGACACGACGCAGAGGGAGGAAACTATGCCAGCACAGGAGTATGCTGAAGCGCTCAAAAAGGGGCAGAAGGATTTTCGCGCCTGCACCGCCAGAGGCGAATATCCCTATCTTCCCGCGCTCGACGATTTTCTTCCGAAGGAGGAACAGCTTGACACCGTGAGCCTCGGTACCGTGCAGGTGCCGATGGAGTTTATCGCGGGCAGCAAATCCGGCGGCCGGACGCAGGCCTTCGCCCGGAATTTCATGCCGCTCGTAAACGAGGAATCGGAGTTTGCAGGCAAATGGAAGCGGCTGTGCCAGGCGCATCTGGAAGAGGGCATCCGTGACCCCATCAAGGCCTATGAGTATATGAACCGCTACTACGTCGAAGAGGGCAACAAGCGCGTGAGCGTTTTGAAGTTCTTTGACGCGCAGAGCGTATGCGCGCAGGTCACGCGCATCCTGCCCAGGCGCAGCGACACGCCGGAGGTAAACCTCTACTATGAGTTTGTGGACTTCTACCAATACAGCCGTGTGAACTTTGTGGAATTCTCCAAGCCGGGCAGCTATGCCCGGCTGCAGGAACTGGTGGGCAAGAGCGCAGGCGAGGCATGGACGCAGGAGGACCGCAGCGGCTTTTCCACGGCTTATTACTATTTCCGGCAGGCGTACGAGGCCAATGGCGGCCAGCGCCTTATCACCACTGTCGGCGACGCGATGCTGGCCTATATGGACATCTATGGCTATCCGAGCCTGCGCGGGCAGGGCGCAACGGAGATCAAAAAGGCCGTGGCCCGCGCGTGGGAGGAGATCCGCCTGCAGCAGGAGCCCACGCCCATCGATGTGAAGCTCGCGCCGGAGGAAGAAAAAAAGGGGAGCGAGCTTCTGTCCAGGGTGCTGCCCAAGTCCGCGCCCAAGGTCATGAAAGTGGCCTTCGTCCACGACAAAACGCCTGAGCTGTCGGGCTGGACGTACGGCCACGAGCTGGGGCGCAGGCATCTGGAGCTCGTCTATGCAGGCGAGATCGAGACGGCAGCGTATTTTCACGCGCTGGACAGCGACCCGCTTGCCGTGATCGAGCAGGCCATTGCCGACGGCGGCAGCGTGATTTTTACCACGTCTCCGCGATTGCTTCCCGCCAGCCTGCGCGCGGCGGTCGACCATCCGGAGGTCACAATTCTCAACTGCTCGCTGAACACCTCGCACCGCTATATTCGCACCTACTACGCCCGGATGTACGAGGTGAAGTTCATCAGCGGCGCCATTGCCGGCGCGCTGGCCGGCGGCAACGACGTGGGCTATGTCTGTGATTACCCGATCTTCGGCCAAGTGGCGGGCATCAACGCCTTTGCGCTCGGCGTGCAGCTGACAAACCCTGTGGCGCGGGTGCATCTGGAATGGTCGGCGGTGGGCGGCGCCGACGCCGCGGCCAAACGGCTGACGGAGCGCGGCATCCGCCTGATCTCGGCGCAGGATCTGGCACGTATGGGCGGCTGGAGGGACAGCGGCTTCGGCCTGTGCCTCATGAGCGATGACGCGCTGGTGAATCTGGCCACGCCCGTGTGGCAGTGGGGTGCGTACTACGAGGCAATTTTGCGCCGCATACGCAACAAGTCCTTCCGGTCGGAGTACCAGGGCAGCCGCAAGGCGCTCAACTACTACTGGGGGTTATCAGCCGGCGTGGTGGGGCTGCACTGCTCGAACAAGCTGCCGCAGAGTGCAAAAAAGCTGGCAGCGCTGCTGCATGACGGCATCTGCAGCGGCAGCTGCAGCCCGTTCCGGGGACCTTTGTACGCGCAGGATGGGCGGCAGATCATTGGTGAAAAGCAGACGCTCGGTACCGAGGACATTATCAACATGGACTGGCTGAGCGACAACATCGTGGGCAGCATCCCGGCATACGAGCAGTTGAGCGACACGGGAAAGGCCACCGTCGGCATTGTGGGCGTGCCGTCCACCAAGGAAAACCCCACCAAAGAGAAACAGAACTGAAACGCCCGGCCGGCAGTCGCCCGGCGTGGGCCGCGGGAGGCAAACGGCGTGAGAATACTGGCTGTGGCGGATACCGAGGCCAAATACTACTATGATTATTATACCCCCGGCAAGCTCGACGAGTTTGACCTGATCCTGGCCTGCGGCGATCTGCGGCGGGAGTATCTGGAGTTTCTCGCCACGCTTGCGCGCTGTCCGCTCGTCTATGTCTGCGGCAACCACGACGACGGGTTCCACGAGACGCCGCCCGGAGGCTGTATCTGCGCCGAGGACAGAATCGTCGTGGCAAACGGCGTGCGCATCCTTGGGCTCGGCGGTTCGTACCGCTACCGCGACGGCAGGAATATGTATACCGAGCGCCAGATGCGCCGCCGCGTTCAAAGGCTGCAGCTGCAGCTGTGGCGGAACAAGGGCTTTGACATTTTGCTCACCCACGCGCCTGCGCGGCATATGGGTGACCTCGACTCCCTGCCGCATCAGGGATTCTCGTGCTTTGGCGAGCTGCTGGGCCGCTATGAGCCGCGGTTTTTCGTCCATGGCCACGTCCACCGCGAATACGGGGCAAACATTCCGCAGCGCACCGAGCACGGCGGCACGACCATCATCAACGCCTACAATTACTGTAAGTTCGACTACTAGACAGTTGAAGAAGCTGCCGTATTTCCGGCAAAAATCGTCCGTGAAACACAATATATTGTGTTTCACGGACGATTTTTGCTGATCTGGACACAATATTTTGATTTTTTCTAAAAAGCTCTTGACACCGGAGCGGCTTTCGGGTAATATGTTTCATGCGGACACAACATATTGTGTCTGACATGCAGGACATACTTCAATATTTAGTATACGGTGCAGGAACGCTGTCATAATAGAGAGGGAATTCGGGAAAGGAGCGCACAGAAAGATGAAGATCATCAAGCGGAACGGCTCAGAGGCCGTATTCGATATCATGAAGATCATCGCCGCCGTGACCAAGGCCAACGGCGTGGTGGAGGAGGACGAGCAGCTCACGCCCATGCAGATCCGCCGCATCGCCGAGAGCGTGGAGCTCTCGTGCCGGTCGATGAACCGGGCGCTGTCGGTCGAGGAGATTCAGGATCTGGTCGAGCATCAGATCATGGCGCACGGCGCGTATGAGGTGGCGAAGAAGTACATCACCTACCGCTATAACCGCACGCTTGTCAGAAAATCCAACACGACCGACGAGAAGATCCTCACGCTGATCGAGTCAAACAACGAAGAGGTCAAGCAGGAGAACTCCAACAAGAACCCCACTGTCAATTCCGTCCAGCGCGACTATATGGCGGGCGAGGTGTCCAAGGATCTCACACGCAGGCTCCTTCTGCCGCAGGAGGTCGTCGAGGCGCACGAGGCCGGCATCATCCACTTCCACGACGCCGACTATTTTGCCCAGCATATGCACAACTGCGACCTTGTCAACCTTGAGGATATGCTGCAAAACGGAACGGTCATCTCCGGCACGCTCATTGAAAAGCCGCACAGCTTCTCCACAGCGTGCAACATCGCCACGCAGATCATCGCGCAGATCGCCTCGAACCAGTACGGCGGCCAGTCCATCAGCCTGACGCATCTGGCGCCATTCGTCGACGTCTCGCGCCAGAAGATCCGCAAGTCGGTGCTGAGCGAGGTCAAGGCTTTCGGCGTTACGCCCAGCGACGAGGCCATCGCAGAGGTCGTCGAGACGCGGCTGCGCGACGAGATCCGCCGCGGCGTGCAGACCATCCAGTATCAGGTCGTCACGCTCATGACCACCAACGGCCAGGCACCGTTCATCACGGTGTTCATGTACCTCGGCGAGGCGAGAAACGAGCAGGAGAAGCACGATCTTGCCATCATCATCGAAGAGACGCTCAACCAGCGCATCGAGGGCGTGAAGAACGAAAAGGGCGTGTGGATCACCCCGGCGTTCCCGAAGCTCATCTATGTGCTCGAAGAGGACAATATCAGCGAGAACTCGAAATACTGGTATCTCACCAAGCTTGCCGCCAGATGTACGGCCAAGCGCATGGTGCCCGACTACATCTCGGAAAAGAAGATGCGCGAGCTCAAGCTCTCGAAGGGCGAGACGCCGGGCCACGGCGATGTGTATACCTGCATGGGCTGCCGCAGCTTTTTGACGCCCGACCGCTCCGGCAACGGCTGGAACAACGTCGCAAACGCCGGCAATTATGAGCCGGACAAGCCCAAGTACTACGGCCGGTTCAATCAGGGCGTGGTCACGATCAACCTGGTCGACGTGGCGCTGTCCTCCGGCGGCGCGCTGGATAAGTTCTGGAAGATTTTTGACGAGCGGCTGGAGCTGTGCTACCGGGCTCTGATGTGCCGCCACAACCGGCTCAAGGGCACACTGTCCGACGCTGCGCCGATTCTCTGGCAGTATGGCGCGCTGGCAAGGCTGAAAAAGGGCGAGCCCATCGACAAGCTGCTCTACGGCGGCTACTCGACAATCTCGCTTGGCTATGCGGGCCTTTACGAGTGCGTGAAGTATATGACCGGTAAGTCGCACACCGACCCGGCCGCCACGCCGTTCGCGCTTGAGATCATGCAGCATATGAACGACGCCTGCAAGCGCTGGAAGGACAAGGAGGACATCGACTTCTCGCTTTACGGCACGCCGCTCGAGTCCACGACGTACAAGTTTGCCAAATGCCTGCAGAAGCGCTTTGGCATCATCGAGGGCATCACCGACAAGAACTATATCACCAACTCCTATCACATCCATGTGACCGAAAATATCAACGCCTTCGACAAGCTGGCCTTTGAGGCGCAGTTCCAGGCGCTCTCGCCCGGCGGTGCAATCAGCTACGTCGAGGTGCCCAATATGCAGAACAATCTCGACGCGGTGCTCGAGGTCATGAAGTTCATCTACGAGCATATCATGTACGCCGAGCTCAACACGAAGTCCGACTACTGCCAGGTCTGCGGTTTTGACGGCGAGATCGAAATCAAAGAGGACGCCGACGGCAAACTGGTCTGGACGTGCCCGCAGTGCGGCAATACCGATCAGAGCAAGATGAACGTCGCGCGGCGTACCTGCGGCTACATCGGCACGCAGTACTGGAACCAGGGCCGCACGCAGGAGATCCGCGACCGCGTTCTGCATCTTTAAGACACGTTTCAGAATCATACCGGCCTTCTGTCTATGTAGAAATGGCCACCCACCGGGTGGCCATTTCGCGCATCTGCGTGCTGTGGAGTGGTTCGGAAATGAGGCGGCGTATGCCGCAGAGGAGTTATTATGAATTATGCAACCATCAAGCCCTGGGACATCGCCAACGGCCCGGGTGTGCGCGTGAGCCTGTTCGTCTCGGGCTGCACGCACCACTGCAAGGACTGCTTTAACCCCGAGGCGTGGGATTTTGACTACGGCGAGCCGTTTGACGGCGCCGTCATCGACCATATTCTTGAGCTCATGCGCCCGCATTACATCCGCGGTATCACATACCTCGGCGGCGAGCCGTTCGAGCCGCAGAACCAGCCGGGGCTTCTGGAATTGTCCCGGAGAATCAAGCGCGAGATGCCCGAAAAATCCATCTGGTCGTTCACGGGCTATGTGCTGGAGAAGGACATCCTTTCCAAACGCCTCGGCGACTGGGCGGTGACGCAGGAGCTTTTGTCGTATCTCGACGTGCTGGTCGACGGGCCGTTCGTGGCCTCGCTCAAAAACCTCTCGCTGCGGTTCCGCGGCTCAAGCAATCAGCGCCTGATCGATATGCCCGCGACGCTGAAAGCGGGCCACGCCGTCTTGTGGGACGAGAGTCAATAAAGGAGAATCACGATGCCGACCATCAAAATTCATTATTTTTCGCCCGATGCGCCGCGGCTCAAGGTCACGGCCAAGGGAGACTGGATCGACCTCTACTGCGCGCAGACCATGCAGCTTTCTGCCGGTGAGTTTGCGCTTATTCCGCTGGGCGTGTCGATGCAGCTGCCCGAGGGGTATGAAGCCAATACCGCGCCGCGCTCATCGACGTTCAAACGCTGGGGCATTCTGCAGGCCAACTCCATCGGTGTGATCGACAATTCCTACTGCGGCACGAACGACGAGTGGAAGCTGCCCGTCTACGCCACGCGCGACACCGTGATCGAAAGGGGCGACCGCATCTGCCAGTTCCGCATCGTGGAAAATCAGCCGCCCATCGTCTTTGAAGAGGCCGAGGCGCTCTCGGATACCGACCGCGGCGGCTTCGGCTCGACCGGCACAAAATAGTCAAAAAACATCTGCCCACCGGGCAGATGTTTTTTGATGCTTACAGTTCGCAGTTGTTGACCGTTCTCGGGAACGGGATAACGTCCCGGATATTGCCCACGCCCGTGAGATACATCACGCAGCGCTCAAAGCCGAGACCGAAGCCCGCGTGGCGCGCCGAGCCGTACTTGCGAAGATCGAGATAGAACGCATAGTCCTCGGGCTTGAGACCCAGCTCGTTCATGCGCGTGAGCAGCTTGTCATAGTCGTCCTCACGCTGGCTGCCGCCGATGATCTCGCCGATGCCGGGAACGAGGCAGTCCATCGCCGCGACGGTCTTGCCGTCGGGGTTCAGCTTCATATAGAAGGCCTTGATCTCCTTCGGGTAGTCGGTGACGAACACCGGGCGCTTGAAGATCTGCTCGGTAAGATACCGCTCGTGCTCGGTCTGCAGATCGCAGCCCCAATAGACCTTGTAGTCAAAGCTGTCGTTGTGCTCTTTGAGAAGCTCGATGGCTTCGGTATACGTCACGCGGCCAAAATCGGAGGTCATGACGTGGTGCAGACGCTCCAGCAAGCCCTTGTCGACAAACTGGTTGAAAAACGCCATCTCCTCGGGCGCGTTTTCCAGAACATACGCGATGATGAACTTGATCATATCCTCGGCCAGGGCCATGTCGTCGGCGAGGTCAGCGAACGCGATCTCCGGCTCGATCATCCAGAACTCGGCCGCGTGGCGTGTGGTGTTGGAGTTTTCGGCGCGGAACGTGGGGCCGAAGGTGTAGATATTGCGGAAGGCCATGGCGTAGGTCTCGCCGTTGAGCTGGCCGGAGACGGTCAGGTTCGTGGGCTTGGAGAAGAAGTCCTTGGAGTAGTCAATCTTGCCGTCGGGTGTGCGCGGCGGGTTGTCGATATCCAGCGTTGTGACCTGGAACATTTCGCCCGCGCCCTCGCAGTCGGAGCCCGTGATGAGCGGCGTGTGGACGTAGACAAAGTCGCGCTCCTGGAAGAACTTGTGGATGGCGTAGGCGGCAAGGCTGCGCACGCGGAACACGGCCTGGAACATGTTGGTGCGCGGACGCAGATGCGACACCGTGCGCAGATACTCCATCGAGTGCCGCTTGGGCTGGATGGGGAAATCGGGTGTGGACGGGCCCTCAACGAGGATTTCACGTGCCTGAATCTCAAACGGCTGCTTGGCCTCAGGCGTTTCGACAAGCGTGCCCGTGACGATCAGGGCCGCGCCGATGTTGAGTTTGGAGATTTCAGCAAAATTGGCGAGTTCTGCGCCGTAGACAATCTGTACCTGCGAGAAAAACGTGCCGTCGGAGAGGTTGATGAAGCCGAAATTCTTCGACGCGCGCAGGTTGCGAACCCAGCCGCCGAGCTTGATTTCCTTGCCGGCATACGCAGCGGTATCTCTAAATAAGGAACGAACAGGGATCAGCTTTTCCATCTTGGAATCCTTCTTTCGTAGAGTCGTAGAAATTATAAGAGCATGATGCCGGCTTTTTCGCAGGCGCTTCTTGTGGCCTCGTCCCACAGGCTGCACTGGACTTCGCCGATGTGGCACGTGCCGATCATGAGCATACACAGCCGGCTCTGGCCGATACCGCCGCCCATGGTGAGCGGAAGCTGGCCCGCGAGGAGCATCTTATGGAACGGCAGCTCGCGCCGGTCGTCGCAGCCGGCGAGCCGGAGCTGACGGTCGAGCGACGCTTCATCCACGCGGATGCCCATGGACGAGAGCTCAAACGCGCACTCGAGAACCGGGTTCCACATCAGGATGTCGCCGTTGAGACTCCAGTCGTCATAGTCGGGCGCGCGGCCGTCGTGGGGGGCGCCCGAGCGGAGCTTGCCGCCGATCTGCATCAAAAATACGGTGGGATGCTCGCGCACGATGGCGGTTTCCCGCTGCTTGGGCGTAAGATCGGGGTAGCGGTCTTCCAGCTCCTGCGTGGTGATGAAATACACCTCGCGCGAGAGTCTGGTATGCAGCGACGGAAACGCCACGCACAGCGCGTCGTTTGTCTCACAGATGGCGCCCACAATATCGCGCACGGTGCGCTTCAGGTAGTCGGCGTTCCGATCCTCGCGCGCGATGACCTTTTCCCAGTCCCACTGGTCGACGTAGACCGAGTGGAGATTGTCCGTCTCTTCGTCGCGGCGAATGGCGTCCATGTCGGTAAACAGGCCCTTGCCGACGTTGAACTGATACCGGCTCAGCGCCAGACGCTTCCACTTGGCCAGCGAATGCACCACCTGGGCATTCGCTCCCACGTCGGGAATATCAAAGCCCACCGGCCGCTCGTAACCGTTCAGGTTGTCGTTCAGACCCGAACGTGCCTCGACGAACAGCGGTGCTGACACCCGGCGCAGATTCAGGGCATTGCCCAGATTGACCTGGAAATTACTTTTGATGAATTCGATGGCACGCTGCATTTCATATACCGACAGCGGCGGCCGGTAGCCTTCGGGAATGAACACCTTGCTCACGGCGACAGACTCCTTTCACGCAAAATTTCAGTCTCCATCATACTATACTTTCCTTTACAATTCAAGCCAAATCTATGCGCAATGCGGTGGTTTTCTCCCGCAGCCGCGCGAAAAAAGCCGCCGCAGATTTATCTGCGGCGGCAAATCTTTATTTTCTTGACCGGAACAGCCGCACCAGCTCCGCCAGCACGACCAGCACCTGCACGCTGGCGCAGACCACAAAGATAAGCGCGAGCTTGTCGATCGAGAGCGAGAGGTAGATGCACAGCCCCATCGACCACACAAACACCGATACGGCGATGCCCTGCGCGAGATATCCCCACCACAGATGCGTGAACACGATGGCGACGACTGCGGCCACAGGGATGGCGTAGATGAAAAACAGCCATGCGCGGAAGTTGACGCCCACGATGACAAAGGCGCTGAAAACAACGGTGGCGACGGCGAACACCGCCGCGATCGACAGCAGCAGCACAAACAGGTGATAGTGCGGCTTGTCCTTCTTAGGCGGGACAACCTCGCCGATGAGGTTGCTGACTGTCACACCGTAGAGCGCGGCAATCTGCGCAAGGATGCACACGTCGGGCAGGCTCTCGCCGCGCTCCCATTTGGAGACAGATTTGTCGGAGTAGTTGAGCTTCTCCGCCAGATCGAGCTGCGTATCGCGGTGCGACTTGCGGTAAGCTGCGATATTTTTGGCGACGGTTCGCCGGATGGTTGCTTCGTCTGCGAACAAGCGGATTTCCCCCTTCCAAACGTTCAGAAAGAATGCGACTCTACTGACGGTAGAGTGCAATTCTCGCGCAAGTCTCCCGCCGGGCCGCGCCGGTAGGGTGACCGGCGGGACAAAACCTGCTATAGTAACAGCGATAAGAAACGCGCCGTCATCCGCGCAAATTTTTTATCATTATATCATATCTTTCTTCCGCGCGCAAGCCGCGCGGCATGCGTCCGGCAGCCCACACACCCTGCCGGACGCATGTTTTTTGCCGCACGCCGGTTGACAGCGGCGCGCGGATGCCTGTACAATAGCTCCGAGGTGAGTACAATGCTGGATCGCGAAGAGATTGAGCGGGCGCTTTCGCAGCTGCCGCTGTATCAATATGCCTGGATCGACACGAGTGAGCTGGTCTTTACCGGGCGGGTGCGGATGATCTGTAAAAATGAATGCCCCATGTACGGAACGACCTGGGCGTGTCCGCCAGCGGTTGGAACGGTGGAGGAATGCAAAGCACGGTGCCTGCAGTATCCGTACGCGCTGCTTCTGACCACGGTGAACGAGGTAAACGACATTGCGAATATCGAAGAAACGCTCGCCACGCGCGCGCCGCATGAGCTTGTGACGCGGCAGGCTGCTGCGCTTGTGGCTGCGCAGGCGGCCGAAACCATGGTGCTCTCGACCGAGGCGTGCGCCATCTGTGAGCATTGCAGCTATCCCGGTGCGCCCTGCCGCCATCCGGACAGGATGTATCCATGCGTTGAAAGCCACGGCATACTTGCCACCGACATTGCGGAAAAGCATGGCATCGACTTCTTTGACGGCAATATCGTCACATGGTTTTCCCTCATATTCTACAGGTAGTCCGTAGAGTTTGCAGAAAGCCTGAAAAATGGCGGGAATTGCCTCTATTATGCGTGAAACCGGGCGCTGCGCGCTTGCAATTTCCGCCTGTGACTGCTATAATGATGCATCATCATGTAACTGCGGTGTGTGTGAAAGGCGGTAGAATGCATGATCAGGATGGCGCTTTTCGTCCTGCTTGGGTATCTTTCGGGCAGTGTGCTGTACGCAAATTTTGCAGTGGCGCTGTTCGGCAAACAGGGCGCGCTGGAACAAAGCAACGACCGGAATCCCGGCACGGCGAACGCGTTCCAATATGGCGGCTTCGGCTGCGGGGTCGTGACGCTGGCGGGTGATCTGCTCAAGGGGTATCTGCCCGTGCACCTGTATCTTGGCGGTGCGCTTGCGGGCGCATTTTCCGGCGCTGAGGCGCCCGCGTGGGGCCTGACGCTGGTGCTGCTTGCGCCGGTGGTGGGGCATGTGTTCTCGTGCCTGCATCATTTTCACGGCGGCAAGGGCATCGCCGTCACGTTCGGAGCTTTGCTGGGCCTTGCGCCCGACCTGCTGCCGCTGTGTGTGTTTGCGGCGGTGTTTATCTTCTTTTCCACTGTTATCCGCATCAGTCCCGATTTTTACCGGACCATTGCGGCGTATCTGGCCACGGGCGTTCTGATGGGTGTGCTGCATCCGAGCCTCGCGGTCCGGCTGGGCTTCTATCTGATCACGGGCGTCGTGTGCTACCGGATGTACAGCAGTGACGAGGAAAAGGAAAAACTGAGGATTCGTGTTTTATGGAAGCATTGATTTTATCGTGCGGCACCGGCGGCGGACACAACGCGGCCGGGGCCGCTGTTTGTGAAGCGCTCACGCGCCGCGGCCATCACGCGTGGATGCTCAATCCCTTTACGCTGAAAAGTGAAAAGCTGGCCGGGCGCATCGACAATACCTATATTAAGATTGCGCAGCGCGCGCCGCGCCTGTTCGGCTTTGCCTACAAGCTGGGCGATCTGTACCGCCGGCTGCCCTGGCGGTCTCCCGTATATTTTCTGAACCGGAAGATGGTGCCGGTACTTGCGCAGTATCTGCAGCAGCACCCGGTTGACGTCATCATCATGCCGCACCTGTACCCGGCGGAGATCGTGACCGCCATGCGTGAGCAGGGGCTTGCCACGCCGAAGACCATTTTCGTGGCGACGGATTATTCGTGCATCCCGTTCACCGAGGAGACAAATTGCGATGCGTACGTCATCGCCGCCGCGGAGCTCACGCCGGACTATCTGCGCTTCGGCATGGACGCGAGCAAGCTCCATCCGCTGGGCATTCCCGTGCGCGGCGGCTTTGCAGGCGCCATGACCCGGCAGGAGGCCAAGCGGCAGCTCGGCCTGGATGAGGACAAGCAGTATATTCTGCTCTCGGGCGGCAGCATCGGCGCGGGCAAGATCGATCTGGTGCTCTACCGGCTGCTGCGGCGCTACGGCAAGGACAGCGGCGTGCACATCATTATGATCTGCGGCAGCCACATGCGCATCTTGCGCCAGATCGAAAAGCGCTGCGGCAGCGCGGTCACGCTCATCGGCCACACCGACCAGATGGCGCTTTACATGAAGGCGTGCAGCGTGTTCATCGGCAAGCCCGGCGGACTTTCGTCGACCGAGGCCGTGGTGGCGGGCGTGCCGCTGCTGCATACCGCGCCGATCCCCGGCTGCGAGACAAAAAACGTGCGCTTTTTCTCCGAGCACGGACTGTCGGTCAACGCCGACGGGAAAAACCTGCTTGAGCAGACGCAGTCCGCCCTGCAGCAGCAGTGCGCGCCTGTGCAGCACATCATCAATCCGCATGCAGCGGAGGACATCTGCCGCCTTGCCGAACGGCTGGCCGGCGCCGCCGCAGACGCATCGTAGACAAAATCACCGCGCCGGAGCACTGCTCCGGCGCGGCTTTTTCCGCCTGTACGGAATTTGACAGAGGGAAAACAGATTGAAAAAGTTCCAAAATTGTAAATATAGTACAATAGAAAAAAGTTCCCGTATGATATACTCACAGCAGAATGGCATCCGGTTTCCGCTTCTGCAGGCGGAAAACTGCCGAAACAAAGAAAAAAGCGCTGGAGGAAGAAACCATGAAAGAACTGCTTCTGCGCACGCTGCGTCATGAACCGACCGAGCGTGCGCCCTGGGTGCCCTTTGCGGGGGTACATGCCGGTAAGCTCAAGGGGTACGACGCAACCGAAATGCTGACCGACGCCGACAAGGCGTTTGAAGCGCTGATGGAGGTCAACCGCCTGTATAAGCCCGACGGCCAGCCTGTGATTTTCGACCTGCAGATCGAGGCCGAGTGCCTTGGCTGCGATTTGACGTGGGCAAAGGATTGCCCGCCCTCGGTCTCGGGCCATCCGCTTGACGGCAGCGATGAAGAGCCGCCCGTCACGCCCTGCGACTGCAAAATTCCGACAAAGCAGTCCGGCCGTATCCCGTATGTTCTGGATGTGATGCGCCGCATGAAGGCCGCCGTCGGCGAGACGACTGCGCTCTACGGCCTCATCTGCGGCCCGTTCACGCTGGCGTCGCATCTGCGCGGCAACAACCTCTTTACCGATATGTACGACTTTGAAGACGAGGTCTGCGATCTTTTCGCCTTCTGCAAGCGCGTCTGCATGCGCATGGCCGACTATTATATCGAGGCCGGTATGGACGTGATTGCGATGGTCGACCCGCTGATCTCGCAGATTTCGACGGCCCACTTTGAGCAGTTCATGACGGAGCCCTATACGGAGATCTTCCGCTATATCCGCGAAAAGGGCGCGTTTTCCTCGTTCTTCGTCTGCGGCGACGCGACGAGAAACGTCGAGGCCATGTGCCAGACGGGCCCGGACTCCATCTCCGTCGACGAGAATGTCAACCTGCTCGCGGCCAAGCGGATCTGTGAGCGCTACAACATCGCCATCGGCGGCAACATTCCGCTCACGTCCATCATGCTGCTGGGCAACCAGCAGGACAACATGAAGTTCGCGGTCGACCTGCTCGACTCGGTCAAGGACAAGCGCAACTTCATCCTGGCGCCGGGCTGCGACATGCCGTACGACGTGCCGGTGGAAAACTGCATCGGCGTGGCGCAGGCCGCCATCGAGACCGACACCGTGCGCGAGATGGTCAAGAACTATCAGGCCGAGGCCATCGACACCTCGGGCGTCGAGCTGCCGGATTACGCGAACCTCAAAAAGCCGCTCATTGAAGTCTTTACGCTCGACTCGGCGCAGTGTGCCGCCTGCGGCTACATGATGAATGCCGCCAATCAGGCCGTCGAAACCTTCGGCGACGCCATCGATATGGTGGAATACAAGTTCATCTACAAAGAGAACGTCGCCCGCTGCGTCAGGATGGGTGTGCCCAACCTGCCGTCGATGTACATCAACGGCGAGCTCAAATATCGCTCCATCATCCCCACCAGAGGCGAACTGGAGCAGGTCATCCAGCAGGCCATCGAGGCGTGCAAACCGTAACGGACGCGGCAGATGCAAAGGCTGTATCTCATCACCGGCTTCCTCGGCGCGGGAAAGACGACGTTCCTCAAGAATTTTATCCGCCTGTTTCCCGGACAGAAGATCCGGCTCATCGTCAATGAGTTCGGCCGCGAGGGCGTGGACGGGGCGCTGCTGACGGAGTTGGATGCGTTTCTGACCGAAATCGCGGGCGGCTCGGTGTTCTGCGCCTGCCGTATGGACCAGTTTGAAAAGGCGCTGCGCGAAACGCCGCCGGGTACGGATGTGATTCTGGTTGAGGCTTCGGGCCTGTCCGACCCCACGGGCGTCAGAAAGCTGTTTGCGCAGACCGGCCGTTTTCCGGATATCGACTACCAGGGCGCGGTCTGCCTTGTGGACGCGGTGCGCTTTCCAAAGCTCTACGCCACGGCGCGCACCTGCCTCAAGCAGCTGGCCGCGAGCGATGTGGCGGTGGTCAACAAGACCGACTGCGCGGACGAGGCGCAGCTTGCCCGGACGCTGGCGTGCATCCGCGGACAGCGGCCGGAGATGCCGCTCGTTCAGACGGCCTTCGGCGCGGTGGACGCGTCCATCCTGGACACGCTCGCGCGCGCCAGACAGCTTCCCGCCGGCGATCTGCCGCTGACGGCGGATCTGACGCTGCGCAGGCTCTCGGTGCGCATCGCACCCACCATCACGCCATACGATCTGCAGAAGTTTATTGAAATGTTTGCCGAAAATACCTTCCGCGTGAAGGGCTTTGTGCAGACGAGCGAGGGGATGCTGCTTGCCGACTGCGTGGGAAATGTCGTCTCGCTCCGGCCGTGCGAAAACGTCCCGGTGGAACGCGCCGGCATATTGAACGTGCTCTCCGGCGCCGGAATGCCGATGCGCAAGGCCGTGCTGGACGCGTGCCGCTGGTACCGCGACGATATCCTTTCGGTGGAAGCAGATTAAAACGAATGTCCGGCCCGGTTGGGCCGGACATTTCAGCGTGTCGAAAAAGCCTCGCAGAGTTTCGCGCCCGCCTCGAATGTCCGGCCCGGTTGGGCCGGACATTTTGCGTGTTATGTGCCGTCTTTGCTGTTGGCGGCGAGATACTGCGTGGGGGACATGGCGGTGTAGCGGCGGAAGACGCTGGAAAAGTAGTTGCTGCTGGAAAAGCCCAGCTCCATGGCGACGTCTGTGACGCTGCGGCCCTCGAGCAGCAGCTGCCGGGCCAGCTCTACCTTCTGGCTGTTGATGAAATTGCGCGGACTGATGCCCAGCTGCGCCTTGAACTTCTGCTTGAAGCGCGAGACCGACAGCATTGCCTGCTGCGCCAGCAGCTCCAGCGGCAGCTCTGCGTAAAGGTGCTCCATGATGTAGCTGGTGGCCCGGCCGATGTCCGGCGTGAGGCGGAAGCCGACCGACTCGCTGCATTCCAGCACACGGTAGAGAAAAAAGCCCAGCAGCTGCGCGCCCTGCGTGCGGCACACCGGGTCTTCGGCAGAGAAATAGGAGAATACCGCGCCGAGCAGCGGCGTGGCTTCGTCCGGATCCATCTTCACCACCCGCGCCGGGAGCGCGCGCAGCCGCCGGATGAGCGCCCCGGCCGCGTCGGGCGCCATATAGAGAAATTGCGCCGGGTCGCTTGCGTCCAGCTGGAACCAGTACATCTGGTGCAGCGACATCGGTGCCGATGCCGTGTCATGCACCTCGTCGGGCAGCGTGAAAAACAGATCACCGCCCGAGAGCCGGTAGACGTGTTCGGCGACGCGGAAGCGCACGTTGCCCTGAATGAGAAAGGTGAACTCGAAGCAGTCTTCGTGGTAGTGCCGCTCCAGCGCGGCAATGGCGTGCGCCGTGGAGTGGTAGCCGAACATCCGCACCCCCGGCACCTGCAGCCCCGGCGGCGCGAGCACCTTGCGCGATTTGCTGTCTTCGGCTGTGTCAACCCATGCGATGGCTCCTGTCTGCATCATCCCGCCCCCTTCATCTTCGATTTTGTATGATGTTCGTTCTTAGATGCACGATACAGAAGAAACGGTTATGATAGAAACATACCAGAATTCACAGGCAAACGCAAGTTTTTCAAAAACAGAAGGCTGCTGCGGCAGCGAAAACGTATTGCTGCGCGGCGAGAAAGGATGACAGGAGCATGACAGGAAGAGAGCGCGTATTGCGCGCATTGAACTTTGAGCCGACGGACCGCGTCCCAATGGATATCTGGGTGCTGCCCGCGGCAAGGCTGGCACACGGCGAGGCGTTTGCGCAGCTGCAGAAGCGCTATGAAGACCGCATCGATATCATGTCCTTCGTGGGCCCGTTTGACCATGGCTTTACGCCGGAGTATTATACGGTCGGTACCTTTACCGATCCCTGGGGCAGCGTCTGGCGCAACCTGCAGCCCGGCGTGGTGGGCGAGGTGAAGCAGCCCGTATTCGCCGACTACGAGGCCATGCGCGGTTATGTCTCGCCGAAGGCGGAATTCCTGCGCCAGTGGGAGCAGCACAAGCCCGCGCTGGAGCAGCAGCTGCGCGAGGCGCGCAAGACGGGGAAATTTCTCATCGGCGGCTGGGTGAGCGTGTTTGAGCGGCTGCAGTTTCTGCGCGGCACGGAAGACCTCTACTGTGATATCGCGCTGGAAGAGCCGGAGCTGTTCGGTCTGATCGAGCTTGTCATGGACTATCTGCGCGCGTATGTTGACGCATGGGCACAGATGGACGTCGACGCGATCCCCTTCGGCGACGACTGGGGCACGCAGATCAGCCTGCTCATCTCGCCTGTCACATGGGTGAAGCTGTTTCAGCCGCTGTATCAGGAGCTCTTCGACCGTATCCATGCCGCGGGCAAGAAGGTATTCTTCCACAGCGACGGCTACATCTTTGACCTGTATCCGCACTTCATCGAGATGGGCGTGGACGCGATCAACTCGCAGCTGTGGTGCATGGGTGTGGAGAAGGTGGCGGAGCAATTTGCCGGTAAGATCACCTTCTGGGGCGAGATCAGCCGCCAGAACACCCTGCCCAACGGCACGCCCGAGGACGTGAAGGCGAGCGCGCGCAAAATGATGCAGCTGCTGCGCGTGAACGGCGGCGGCCTGATCGGACAGAGTGAGATGAACCGCGATGTGCCGCTTGCAAACGTGCAGGCGTTTTATGAAGCGTGGGATGAGGAGGAAACAAAATGAGACAATTCCAGCCGGATTATACCAACCTTGTGAAGGCCGCGCGCAACATCCAGGCGCCGCGCTTTCCGCTCTACGAGCACTCGGTCTCGCCCAAGATCATGGAGCGCGTTCTGGGCGTGCAGTTTGAAGACCTCTACAACGGCGACGACCGCGATCTGGATGAATACTTCCGCAATTACTGCAAATTTTTCAAGCAAATGGGCTACGACACGGTCTCGTTTGAAGAGCTGATCGGCCCGGCCATGCCCGGTGCGGGCGCGCTGGGCGGACATATCAAGGGTGTCATTCAAGACCGCGATGACTTTGAGCGCTATCCGTGGGACGGCATCTGCGACACCTATTTCAATATGTACCGCCGTTCGTTTGAGGCGCTGCGGCGCAACCTGCCCGCGGGCATGAAGGCCGTCGGCGGCGTGGGCTACGGCATCTTCGAATGCGTGCAGGATCTGGTCGGCTATGAGGATCTGTGCTACATCCGTGTCGACGATCCTGAGCTCTATCATGACCTGTTTTTCAAGATCGGCTGGAGCAACCTGCGCATCTGGAAGCGCTTTTTGCAGGAGTTCGGCGATATCTACTGCGTCTGCCGCTTCGGCGACGATCTGGGCTTCAAATCCACGACGCTGCTGCCGCCGGAGGACATCCGTGATCTTGTCATCCCGCAGTATAAGCCCATCATTCAGGCCGTGCATGATACGGGAAAGCCGTTTTTGCTGCACTCGTGCGGCTGCATCTTCAACGTCATGGACGACATCATCGCCGCCGGTATCGACGCCAAGCACTCGAACGAGGATCAGATTGCGCCGTTTTCCTACTGGGTCGAGCAGTACGGCGACAAGATCGGCAACTTTGGCGGTATCGATACCGATGCGGTCTGCCGTCTGAGCGAACCGGACATGTTTGCCTACATCAAAGACGTGGTGGACTGCGCGCTCGGCCACGGCGGCTTCGCCTTCGGCTCGGGCAACTCCATTCCCGACTATGTGCCGACTGAGGGCTTCCTTGCGATGAACCGTTCGATCCGCACCATCCGCGGCGATTGTGACGCCTGATAGATAAAAACCAACCGGCGGCCGGAATTCCGGCCGCCGGGATACGCGTCTATTTCTTCTTCCCCTCGCGGTAACGCAGCGGTGAGATGCCGACCACCTTTTTAAACACCTTCGTGAAGTAGCTCTGGTCTTCAAAGCCGACCATCAGCGCGATGTCCACCAGACGCAGATCCTTTCTGCGCAGCAGCGCGCGGCTGTGGTCGATGCGCACGCGGTTGAGATACGCGGTGAAGGTCTCGCCGGTCTCCTGCTTGAACACGCGGCTGAAATACGCGGGCGAGAGGTAGACCCGCTGCGCCATGTCTTCGAGCGTCAGCCGTTCGGCGTAGTGAGTGCTGATATACTGCACGCTCTGATGGATTACGTTGGCGTGGCGGAGCCCCTTGAAGCGGAAGATGCTGTCCATGAGGCTGTTCATCACGCGCGTGAGCCACAGAAACAGCGCATCAAAATCCGTGATGCGGTTGATCTCGGTGAGATAGCGCTGGTTGTCCCTTAGCGTCTGCTCGGGATTGGCCCCGGCTTCGATGGCGGCGCGGCTGATGAGCACCAGAAGCTCGTAGATACGCGTCTTGATGACGGAAAGCTCACCGCCGGAGGAGAACAGAACATGGCCCAGCAGATTGTTGAGCAGCTTCTGTGCCTGCTCCCGGTTGGCCTGCCGCACGGCGCGCAGCAGCGACTGCTCGGTGTCGAACGAGTACGGCGTAAGCTCGTCGCTCAGCTTCAGCTGCTGGATGCACGCGGTGACCTGCCCCTGAATCTGGTCGGAGCTCTGAATCTGCAGCATCCGCTCGGCGTCAGAGACGTTGTTGAGAAAGCCTGCCGCCATAAACAGAAGATTTGACATCTCGCTCACGCGCTCGGCCGGAATATAGGGCACGTCATCCAGCGCGGCGGTGACCGCGTCAAGCCGTTCGCCCGAAAGATGCAGCTGCTCCGTCAGATCGCAGGCGATGTAGTCCTGGTGGTCGACCATCAGAAACGGCCCGACCGTGAGCTTGGCGCACACGGTGTCGTCGCCCAGGATGGGCGAGGTGAAGCACGTCAGACCCATGGGGCAGAAGTAGATGTACTTGCCGCCGAAACGCGCAGACTCGGACATGCCATAGACGTGCGCCTGTACGCACACGTCCGGCGCTCTTCCTGCAGCGCGGCAGATCTGACAGCTGGCGCAGCCGTGTCCGGCCTCGTAGTGCACCGCGCCCGCCGCGTCGGATACCACGCAGCCCACACCGCAGGCGGCGGAAAATGCGCGCGCACACTGTTTTGCCAGTTTGAGATCAAACGGCTCCGTATCCCGCATCTTCTGCACCTCCCCTACGGCTTTATATGGATATCCTGCATTTTATCATGTTTTTTGCACGATTTCAAACGGGAATATGACACATGCAGAAAGGCGCAAAAAAGTACAAAACTACCCGGTTTTTTACAAGACCATTTTTACACGACCGTTTATAATAGCAAATGAGAGTAAGCCGCTGCCGGGCGGCATAGAAATAAGATGGAGGAAAAATTATGAGCATTTTGACTGATATTTCTGAAAACCTGCAGCGCGGTAAGGCTAAGATCGTCAAAGAGCTGGTGCAGCAGGCCATCGACGAGGGCATTCCTGCAAACCAGATTCTGGAAGAGGGGCTGCTTGGCGGCATGAACGTCGTGGGCGAAAAGTTCAAGGCCAACGAAATCTTTGTTCCCGAAGTTCTGGTCGCCGCGCGCGCTATGAACATGGGTACCACGCTTTTAAAGCCGCTGCTGGCGCAGAGCGGCGTCAAGGCAACCGGGAAGGTCTGCATCGGCACCGTTAAGGGCGACCTGCACGACATCGGCAAGAATCTCGTGCGCATGATGATGGAGGGCAAGGGCCTTGAGGTCGTCGATCTGGGCGTGGACGTGAGCCCGGAGCAGTTTATCGACGCGGCCAAGAACCAGGGGTGCCAGATCATCTGCTGCTCGGCGCTTCTGACCACCACCATGGGCGTGATGAGCGAGGTCGTCGAGGCTGCCAAGACTGCCGGCATCCGCGAGAGTGTCAAGATCATGGTCGGCGGCGCGCCCGTCACGGAGGCGTTCTGCCAGCAGGTCGGCGCTGACTGCTATACGGCTGATGCGGCCAGTGCAGCCGAAGCGGCCGTGAAGCTGCTGGCCTGAGACAATCAATTCTGAGCATGTAGGGCCGCAGCAACAGCGCTGCGGCCCTTGCTGCAGAGAAGACCTGCAGGAGGGAATTGCAATGGAATATGAACAGCTGCCCGGCGTCGTCTGTGCGCTGGGCGCCGACCGCGCCGGGCTCGTGCCCGTAGCACAGATCGCCTTCGAGCCGTCGTTCCGCAGCCTGTGCGAATCGAACAGCTGCGGCATGTACGGCAGGAGCTGGATGTGCCCGCCGCACATCGGGCCTGTGGACGAGCTGATCGCGCAGGCAAAGCAGTACGAAACGGCGCTGGTCTACCAGACGGTGGGCAAGCTGGAAGACAGCTTTGATATCGAGGGGATGCTTGCCGCCGGCGAGCGGATGAACAAGCTCTCATGTGCGGTGCGGTCGCGTCTGCAGGAGCTTGGCCTGCGGGGATTTTTGCTGCTGGGCGCGGGCGGCTGCCGCATGTGCGAGCGCTGCGCAAAGCTGACCGACGAGCCCTGCCGCTTCCCGGAGCTGGCGATGTCCAGCCTCGAAGCGTACGGCGTGAACGTCTCGCTGCTTGCTCCGCAGGCGGGCATGCAGTACATCAACGGCACCGGCACCGTGACCTATTTCGGCGCGGTATTTCTGCCCGGGAGGTAACGGCATGGCGATTCTTACCATTCATACCGAAAGCGGCGTGCAGACGGCCGGCTGCGCGCCTGGGACGCTGCTCTCCGCCGCGCTCAGCGCATCGGGCCATGCTCCGGAGATGCCCTGCGGCGGCAAGGGCCGCTGCGGCAAATGCCGCGTGCGCGCGTCGGGCGCGCTCTGCGCGCCTGCGCCGGAGGAGCTGGACAGGCTGCATGCCGATGAGCTGGCCGCAGGCGTGCGTCTGGCGTGCTGTGCAAAGGTTCTGGGCGACGCAGACGTCTGGCCTGCGGAAAGCCGCGCCGTCAGCCAGATCTGCACCGAGTCGGTGGGCGTCACGCTGGGCAGCGACCCCGTCTTTCATACGCTCGGCGCGGCGGTCGATATCGGCACGACCACGCTGGCTGCGCAGCTCTATGACCGCACGGGCCTGCTAGCCACCGTCAGCGCGCCCAATCCGCAGCGCGAATCCGGCGCAGACGTCATCAGCCGCGTGGGCTATGCCATGCAGGGCGGCGCACAGGCGCTGGCCGCGTGTGTGCGTGGCGCAGTCGCGCAGATGCTGCGCGAGCTCTGCCGCCTTTCCGGCAGAACGTGCGGCGAGATCGACGCGCTCGTCATCACGGGCAATACCGCCATGCTGCACCTGTTTGCCGGCGATGATCCGTCGCCGCTTGCCGCTGCGCCGTTTGTTGTGCGCGAGCGGTATGGGAAAACGGTCCCGGCCGCGGATCTGGAGCTTCCGTGCGCGCCAGATGCGGCGGTGTATCTGCCGCGCTGCATGTCGGCGTTTGTCGGCGCGGATATCACAACGGCGCTGCTGGCCAGCGGCGTATGCACGCGCAGCGAGACCGCGCTCATGGCCGATATCGGCACCAACGGCGAGATCGCGCTGTGGAGCGGCGGAAAACTCCTGTGCTGCTCCACGGCGGCAGGCCCGGCGTTTGAGGGAGCAAACCTGCTGCACGGGATGCAGGGCGCGCCAGGCGCCATTGACCGCGCTGCGGTCAAAGACGGACAGATACAGCTGCATACGATCGGCGACCGGCCGGCCGCCGGTATCTGCGGCAGCGGCGTGGCCGACGTGCTGGCCTGCCTGCTGCAGCTCGACGTGCTGGATGAGACGGGCTATCTCGACGCCGACGGCGGCGTGTGGCCGCTGAGCGGGGAGGTCTGCTTCACACAGCGCGACGTCCGGCAGGTGCAGCTGGCAAAGAGCGCCGTCCGCGCGGGCATCGAGTCGCTGCTGCATCAGGAGAAACTGAACTACGATGCGGTGGCGGAGCTTGCCATCGCGGGCGGCTTTGGCAGCTATCTCCGGCTGGAGAGCGCGGCAGCCATCGGCCTGATTCCGCCCGAGCTGACGCCGCGTTGCCGCGTGCTCGGCAATGCCGCGCTGGCAGGCGCAGTGATGCTCCTGCACGACCGGGCGCTGCATGCATCCAGCGCCGCCATGGCCGACGCAGCGCAGACTGTGGAGCTTTCCACCGACCCGTTCTTCATGAACCAGTATGTGATGCAGATGATGTTCTGAGCCAAGGCCGCAACCGGCCTTGTTCTTCCGGAGACCATGACTGAGATCGGGAAACTGTTTTCTTCTTTCGCAAATGGGGCTGCCTCGAAACGGGAGTTTTATTCCATCCCCGTGAAAAACCATGCAAAGAAAGTTCCGGGAACTTGAAAATCAAACAAGTTCCCGGAACTTTTTACTGGATTTAACCTGGGGAAACGCTGTTTTGAGACGGCCCCCTTTTTGTTTGGCAACGTATGATAATTGTAACGGCTTCAAAAGGTTTCAAATAAAAGTGAAACCATATCCATCCTTTTACGGGACTGTTGTTTTATCGTTACGCATCTTTCATTATTTAGTGGATGTTTTATGTGCCTTCCAATATATAGTGCAGACTGTTGCTGAAACAATCATGAAGGAAAGTTCAATGCATAGCGCAACAATAAACTGCGGGGAATGAATATCCGTAATGCTCATTCCCATAACCGGAAAAGTAATCATCGGAGGCAACATCCCCAACAAACATCCCAACAAGTAGCTACCATACTTTATTTGAATCGCTCCCATATACATACTGACCAGATCACAGGGTAAAACATTGATTATTCGTGAAAGAAAGCAAAAGATAAAGTCGTTTCCCGTATGGATTTTTTTCAGTAAGGCTGCTTTGGGATGCTTTTGCAGAATTTGATTAACCAAAGGTGTCCCAGCTTTTTTCCCAATAAAATATGGAATTGTGACCATGACCGCCGTTCCGCAAAGATTGACTATTATCGCAATGGGGAGAGGAAATAGAACTCCGGCAGCTACATAAAGTACCCCAGAATAGAGGATAATGCTGATGCTTTTTAACGCAAATAACAGCAATAGTACAATTACAGCCAAAAAGGGATTCTCAGGTGTAAAATGCAAAATAGAATCTACCGTTATTTTATCGCGCTGCATGATACAAACGCCAATAATAACGAGCCAAATACAGGATGCAAACATCAGCAAAATATTTATACCATTTGTTGGATGACGGTCCGATGTGTTGTCATCAGTACAAAGTGTTTT
>SFHJ01000018.1 GCA_004555655.1 Clostridiales bacterium | reverse complement strand
GCAGATCATGCCTGAGCAGATGGCGAGCGTGTTGGCAATGGTATGCGCGATAACGTCATAGCCGCCGCCGTGCAGATATGCGATGCCTGCGGCCGCGCCACCGCGGCGCATCGCTTCCCGTGCGGCCTGCCCGGCGGGGTGATTCGCAGTGGGATTGCCGATGTATGTCTGCTCTGCCTGCAGGAAGGCTGGCAGCACGGCGGGGTCTGCCGGTGTGTTGGCGCAGTAGTCAGGGTAGATCATATGCCCGCCAGATCCTTTGCAACCTCGCCTGCGATGATGAGCCCCGCGACCGGCGGCACAAAGGCGTTGCTGCCGGGCACCTGCCGCCGCTGGGTGCATTTGCGCGCCGTGCCGGGAGGGCAGATACAGTGCGTCCTGCAGCTGATGGCCATGTCCTCGATGGGCGTCATGGCGGGCTCCTTGGAGTAGACCACCTTCAGCTTCCTGATGCCGCGTTTTCTGAGCTCGTGGCGCATAACCCGCGCCAGCGGGCAGACGGACGTCTCATAGATGTCCGCCACCTCAAAGGCGGTGGGGTCGAGCTTATTGCCTGCGCCCATGCAGCTGATGATGGGAACGCCGGCCCGGTCGGCCTGCTGCACGAGCGCCAGCTTGCCGGCCACGGTATCGATGGCGTCGACGACGTAGTCATACTGTGTGAAGTCAAATTGCTCAGCCGTCTGCGGGGTGTAGAAGGTCTTGTACGTCCGCACGGCGGCGTTGGGGTTGATCTCCAGAATGCGCTGCCCGGCCACGTCGACCTTGTACTGCCCGACAGTCTTGCGCGTGGCAAAGAGCTGGCGGTTGAGATTGGTCAGGCACACCCGGTCGTCGTCAATGAGATCGAGCGCGCCCACGCCGCTGCGGGCCAGCGCTTCTGCCGTGTAACCGCCCACGCCGCCAATGCCGAAGATGGCTACACGCGCCTGGAACAGCCGCTGCATGCCTTCGGCGCCGAATAAAAGCTGTGTTCTTGAAAATTGATTGAGCATATGCCTCGTTCCTCAATTCCGGTTTTCCGGGCGGGCGCTGCCTGCCGAAAATAACCAATTTGCAGACTATGAATATAGGTAATTATAGCACGCAAACGCGATGCATGTCAATAGCGGGAAAAACTCTGCCCCGCACGGATGCAGCAGCGCCTTGACGAAACGGCGCGCAATTGCGTATAATAATGCCTGCTGCGTATGCCGCGCTGCGATTTGTCCGCGCGCGGGCCAGAGGAAAACCGGGAAAGAGGGAACCCGACATGGAATATAACGATTTAATGGATCTGGTGGCGGATATTGGCTGCCGCATGGCGATGTCCGGGGCGGAGACGTACCGCATCGAGGAGAGCATCAACCGCATCCTCAGCGCATACGGCGTGCGCTCGAAGGCCTATTCCGTCCCGAACAGTTTGATTATCAGCATTCTGGCGGATGACGACACGCCCTATACGCGGCTGTGCCGCATTGATAGCCACGGCACCGACCTTGACGCTGTGGAGCGCTACAGCAATCTCAGCCGCCGCATCTGCGCCGAGACGCCTGCGCCGCAGCAGGCCAGAATATGGCTGCAGCAGACGCAGGCGTCCGGAAAGCAGTACAGCTTCCCGCTGTATCTGCTGGGCAATGTGCTTGCGGCCTGCGGCTTTGCTGTGTTTTTCGGCGGCTCGCTGCGCGACAGCCTGTGCGCAGGGATCTGTGGGCTGCTGCTGGGCTTCGTGATGCATGCGCTCGACCGCGTGAAGACCAACACCTTTTTTCAGAAGCTGGTCGCCGCTTTCGCCATGGCGCTGGCCGCGTACGCTGCGGCCGGGCTGGGGCTGACCGACAACGTCAACACCTGTGTCATCGGCGCGCTGATGCTGCTTGTGCCGGGGCTGCTGTTCACCAACGCCCTGCGCGATATCATCTTCGGCGATACGAACTCCGGCATCAACCGCATTGTAGAGGTGCTGCTGATCGCCGCCGCCATCGCGCTGGGCACCGGTGCTGCGTGGAATGTGGCGAACGCGCTGTGGGGCATCGACGGCAGCGCCTCTGCGCAGCCGATCTCTGCGGTGCTGCAGTGCATCGCGGGCGTGGTGGCCTGTGCAGGCTTTATCATCCTCTTCAACATCCACGGGCCGGGCGAACTGCTTTGCCTGCTCGGTAGCGGCATGACCTGGGCGGTCTACTGCATTGTGCAGGCGTCCGGCGGCAGCGAGCTTTTGTGCTGCTTCATCGCCACTCTGGTCGCCGCCATCTACTCCGAAGTCATGGCGCGCGTGCGCAAATACCCTGCGATCTCGTATCTTGTCATCTCGATTTTGCCCCTGCTGCCCGGCGCAGGCATCTACTACACCGCGCACTACGCGTTTATCGGCGATATGCGCGCCGCCGCCGATTGCGGCACGCATACGCTGGCTGTCTCCGGGGCCATGGCGGTCGGCATCCTCGTGGTCGTTACCACGGTCCGCATTGTGCACGGCAGACTGATGCAGCGCAGGCGCAGGGCAGCGTAATTACACAACCGTGACGAATGCGTGGGTGAAGGTGCCAAGATACCGCCCGTCCAGCCAGCAGTCAAACGGAATGATAAATGCTCCGTGCAACCGCTCCGGCAGCTGCACGTCCAGATGCGCCCAGCCGTCTGCCGGGCACAGGGACGTGGAAAACTCCGTACTGCCGCTGCTGTGGCCGGCAGTCTCAAGCTTGACTTCCGGCCGCGCGTCCGACCACGGCAGGCGCGCAGCGGCGCGCACGGTGTGCTCGCCATGCGATGTGACCTGCAGGCTCAGCCGCAGCACCGCACCGGCCGTCACAGTCTGCTCGGCCGGGAAGCAGCGCAGCCACTGGCTGTCAAGGCCAAGGCCGATGTCGCCCGGCAGCAGCTCTTGCAGACACGCCTCGCGCGCGTCCATACCGGCTTTGAGAAAGGCGAGATCGTCCGGGCTGTATGCAAACGGCTCTGTCTGGTGCTCGTTGACGAGCTGGTGTACGCCATAGCGCTCGAGCAGCTCCACGCAGTACCGGTAGCCGCGGCCCGCGCCGGGCAGATTCCGGTTGTACGCGCAGTAGTCGTCGAGTCCCGTCGGCGCGAAGCTGTCGCCGCACAGCAGCACACGCAGCCCGTCTTTTTCCGCAAGCAGGCCCGCGTGCGCAATACACTGGCCGGGCAGGTTCATGGCCGTGAGCGTAAAGCCCTCCCACTGCCACGATGTGCCGTCCGGCACAACGCGCAACTTCACATTACAGTCGGGAAGCGCCGGCAAAAACCACGCCGCGGGATTGCGGCAGACCTCGGCCACTGCGGCGCTTGAGAGCACCGGACAGTCGAAGCGCTGCGTCAGCAGCCACATCGCGTTCAGATGGTCGTCGTGCGCATGCGTGATCCAGCACGCGTCGAGCGATGTGATCTCGCCGCAGTGCAGCATCTGTGCTGCCGCTTCGATGGCGGCGGCGTCGCCGGCGTCGATCAGAATCGCCCGGCCGGACGGTGCGCGCAGCAGATATGACGTCGTCTCGCCGATGCGACAGAGCCATCTGGGATGCGCTGCGCGCCTGCAGCGCCAGCTTTCGCGGTCGATGCCGAGCGGCAGCTCGAAACCCGTGCGGAACTCGTCCGGAAAGTACCAGCGCACGGCGCTGATGCGGTCATATGCCTCGGCATAGGAAAGAAGGCGATCGTCCAGCGTACGCAGGCAGGCTGCGGCGTGCGGCTCGATTTCGCCGTAGGCCGGAATCAGCAGCTGCGGCTGCTGCGCCAACACGCGCGCCATGCCGCGCCGCCACGCAGGAAGACCGCCGAGAAAGCTGTGGTAGCCCATCATGTTTGCAATGGCCGTGTGCATCGAGTACAGCTCATGAATCTTTCCGTCCGCCATGGCCAGCGCGCTGCAGAATACCGCGCGTCCTGACGGACAGTCCACTACATATGCGCAGTCGCCGGGCGACTGCGCGCCGAAGACGATGGGCGTGATGGTAAATTCGCGCCAGCGGACCGCCTCCCCATCTGACAGGATGTGATCGACCATCAGGTTTTCAAACGGCAGAAACTGATCAGGCAGACATTCGTAGCGGTGGTATTTTCCGCCGTTTCTTGCCCAGTGCTCGCCTGCTGCGGCGAGGAGCTTGGCCTCCTGCGCCGTGGCGCAGACAGCTGGGCGCTCACCCGGCCACGAAAACAGGCCGCCGCAGTGCGCCCGGCGGTGCTGCGTGAGAAAGACCCGCTCGACCCGGCGCACGCCGTATGCGGCAAGCACCTGCAAAAGGCTCTTTCCGTCCGGCAGCTCGGGCGCGTCGATCAAAACGGCGGCGTCTTCGCTTATGAGCACGCCGCAGCGCACACTGCCCGTGAGGCACAGGACGTCGTCAAAGATTTTTTCCATCGTACACTCCTTCAAAAAACGCCGGGAAAGGTTTGCTTTCCCGGCAATTCAGTTTTTCTAAAGCCTCGCAGCGTTTCACGCCTGCAGGCGCGAAACAGGAAATCATTTTTCCCGGCGGCGTGTACGTCGGGAAAAATACTGTCCGGCCTGCAAACGTGCGAGCAAAGCGAGTGCGCTGCAGCAGGCCGCAGCTTTCTGCCGGAAAACATCTGTTTTTCGGCAGGTTGAAACGCCGGGGAAGGTTCGCTTTCCCGGCGTTTGTGACGTTTATTCGTTGACCATGACGGCCTTGACCGCCGTATCGTGGTCGTGCAGGAACGAGAGGATGCCCTCGGGCGCGTTGTCGAGCGTGAAGCGGTGCGAAATGAGCTGCTTCACATCGACCATACCCGCGTGCATCAGATCAAAGCAGTGCGGGAAATAGAGCGCCGGAATGGCGTTGGAGCCGCGGATCTGCAGCTTGTTCAGATGCACGATGTTCGAATCGAAGCTGACTGTGGCCGCGGGGCCGTAGCTGATGCCGAGGAAGGCCACGATGCCGCCGACGGCGCAGATGCGCGTGGCAAGGTCGATGGTCTTGGGCGGCGTGGTGACAAGCACCCGGTCAACACCGCCGCGCGGGAAGGGGTATTTCGTCAGATCGATCTCGTCGGACAAAAGCACCTCGTCGGCGCCGTACGCGCGCGCCAGCTCAATTTTGCGCTTGTTGTGCGCGTGCTCAATGGCATAGACATGACGCGCGCCGGAGGCCTTTGCCATCTGCATGGCCATAAGGCCGATCGCGCCGCAGCCCATGACGGCCACGTCGTTGCCGAGCTTGATGTCCGCGGTCAGCACCAGATCGGCCGCCACGCCCATCGGCTCGGCAAAGCAGGCCTCCTCGTCGGAGATGCCGTCGAACGGATAGCACAAGATGGCGGGCACGATGGTGTGCTCAGAAAAGCCCATGGCGGTGTGCGCCATGTTCATGTAGCTCGGACCGTCGGTGTCGAGGTCGGGGCGGCCGTTCTGCGCCTCGGGCGAAAGGGGATCGAACGTCGAGGTCTCGATGACCACGCGGTCGCCCACGCGCACGTTTTTGACGCCGTGGCCGACCTTTTCGACCACGCCGGCGAACTCATGGCCGAACGGCTGCCAATCTTCGGCGGCGTAGTCGGCCAGGATCTTGTCGTGGCCGCAGAAGCCGCAGGCCGCGACGCGCACCAGCGCTTCGCCGGGGCCGATCTCGCGCAGCGCGACGTCGCGCAGCTCAAACTGGTGGTGTGCCTTGAGATATACTGCTTTCATGGTTGTTCCTCCGGAGCCTGCGGCTCACTTTGCAGCGGGATACTCGTTGCACAGAAGACGGTAGGGCGGCTCATCCTCCTCAATCTTCGGGAAACGGCCCACAGGCGGGTTGAAGCGGTTGTCGGTATTGTCGTCGTTGCACTGGCTGACCTCACCCAGCAGCACGGGGCCCGTGCCCTCCTCCACGGCGAAATCGTGGTACATGCCCTGCGTGACCCACAGGCTCTCGCCCGGGGTGAGGCGGATCTGCGTGCCGGCGGGTACGACCCTGGTCAGGCCGTCCATATGCACAGTGACGTCGGACTTATAGTCGATCTCCTCGTTGGGCAGGCTGTTGTACACACGGATGAGGCAGTTTCCGCCGCCGCGGTTGATGATATCCTCGGTCTTGTACCAGTGGAAATGGTTGGCGGCCATCTGGCCCTCCTTCAGATACAGAAGCTTTTCCGCATAGACCTTGGGGTACTTTTCAGGATTGGTGCGGCAGCCGTTGCGGATGGTGATGAGCGAGAAGCCGAACTCGTCGAACTTGCCAAGACCAAAATCGGTGATGTCCCAGCCGAGCATGCACTCGCGCACCTCGTCGTATTCATGGCCTTTGGTCTGCCACTCTTCAGGAGTGAAGTGGCAGAAGGGGGGCAGGTAGCAGCAATATTTTTCACACATCTGCTCAAGATCCTTGAGCGCCTTGTTGATTTCAGAACGTTTCATAGTTTCAGACTCCTTTGCATGTTACGCCTTGGCTTTGGACTGCATGCTGGCCATGAGCACGGCGAAGATCATGATCGCGCCGCGCACGACGTACTGCGCATAGATATCCACGTCGAGGATGGTCATGGCATTGACGACCACGCCCATGAACAAAATGCCCATCAGCGTGCCCCACGGCTTGCCGATGCCGCCGGCCATGCTGGTGCCGCCGATGACGACGGACGAGATGACGTCAACTTCCCAGCCCTTGCCGAAGCTGTAAGAGCCGGAGGCCACCTGTGCCGAGTGCATGAACGCAGCCAGCACGCACATGACCTGCACGGAGGCGAAGACGATGAACTTGGTCTTGAAGACGTTGATGCCGGACAGGCGCGCCGATTCGGGGTTGCCGCCGATGGCGTAGATCGAACGGCCGGTGGTGGTGTAGCGCATGACAAAGTGCGCGATCAGGAATACAGCCAGCAGAATGATGGCGGGCACGGGCACGACGCCGACCTTGCCGATGCCGATCTGCAAGAACCAGTTGGGGAAGGCGTTGGCGATGGGGAAGCCCTCACAGATCATGCCGGACAGGCCGTACATGACGTTCAGCGTAGCCAGCGTGATGATGAACGCGGGCATATGGAACTTATGCTCGAGGAACGAGTGCAGGCCGCCCATCAGCACGGCCACCACAATAGAAATGAGGATGCCGAGCAGGCACGCGGCCGTGACGCTGCAGCCGGTCGCAGTGGGCAGGTCGCGGCAGAAGCGCGCGACGATGACGCCGGCGAGTGCGACCTGCGAACCGATGGACAGGTCGATCTGGCCGGAAATGATGACCATGGTCATGCCGAAGGCGATGACGCCCTTCAGCGCCTGGTTGCGGAGGATGTTCATGATGTTGTTGACCGTCAGGAAGTTGGAGCTGACAAAGCTCATGATAACGACCAGAACGATCAGAAGGATCTCAATGATATGATCAAGGATCAGGTTTTTGACTTTATTTGCGTTCATTTACTTCATCTCCCATGCAAAGCGCATACAGCTGATTGATATTGACGTCTTCGGGGCGAACCTCGCCGATGAGCTTGCCCTCTTTCATGATAAGGATGCGGTGGCAGACCTCGAGCAGCTCTTCCAGCTCGGACGAGACAAAAATGGTCGACACGCCCTGCTGGGCCTGCGCCCACATGATCTCGAAGATCTGCTGCTTGGCGTTGACGTCGATGCCGCGCGACGGCTCGTCATAGAGCATGATCTGCGGCTCGGTGTTGAGCCAGTTGCCGACGACGACCTTCTGCTGGTTGCCGCCCGAGAGGCTGCTGACGGGGGCCTCGATGTCAGGGATTTTGATCTGCAGCTCGCCGACCTGCTTGTCCGCAGCGGCGACGCGCTTTTTATGGATCTCAAGCCAGCCGTTGGAGGTCTTGTCCATGCTGGCGTAGCAGAGGTTGTCACGGATGGAATGGATGAGGATCAGGCCCTCCTCTTTGCGGTTTTCCGGCGTCAGGCCAAGGCCCAGCTTTTTCATCTTGATGGGTGAGGCGCGGTGCGGCGCCTGGGTGCTGTTTACGGTGATGCTGCCTGCGTCATACGGGTCGGCGCCGAAGAGGGATTTGAGCAGCTCCGTGCGTCCCGCGCCGAGCATGCCGGCGATGCCGAGCACTTCGCCGCGGTGCAGCTGGAAGCTGACGTCCTGGAACTTGCCCTTGCGGCACAGGCCCTGCACGTCCATGACGATCTCGTCCTGCGCCTTCAGTGTGTCGGGGCGGCGGCGGATCTGCGTTTCGCCGAACATCATGCTGATGATATCGGCGTTTGTCACGTCGCTGGTGTTGACCTTGCCGATGAACTGGCCGTCGCGCAGAACGGTGATGGTATCGGTGATCTGCGGCACCTCGTGCAGCTTATGGGAAATATATAGAATAATGATATCCTGCTTTTTGAGCTCGCGGATAACATTAAACAGGCATTCGACCTCATTGGTGGCCAGCGAGGACGTAGGCTCGTCGAGCATCAGAACCTTGGGGTTAAAGCTCATGGCCTTGGTGATCTCAACGACCTGACACTGCCACATGCTAAGACGCGAGACAACCTCGCGGGGGTTAATATTGACGCCCATCTTGTTCAAAAGGCGGCTGGCCTCTTCGTTGGCCTTTTTCCAGTCGATGACGCCGCCCTTTTTCGGCATACGTCCGAGGAAAATGTTCTCCGCGACCGTCAGGCTGGGCACAAGGCTCATTTCCTGATAGACCGTGGCGAAGCCGCGCGCGTTGGCGTCGCTGGTGGAGTTGAAGTCCAGTTTTTCGTCGTCCAGATAGAAGCTGCCGCTCGTGGGCCGGATGGCGCCGGAGAAGCACTTGACCAGGGTCGACTTGCCGGAACCGTTTTTTCCGAGAAGCGCGTTGACCTTGCCGCTTTCAAAGCTGACCGTGACCTGATCCAACGCGAGACAACCCGGGTATTGTTTGCTGATGCGTTCCGTTCGCAATACGCTCATATCGTTATCTCAACCTTTCCGATGGTACAATAAAGAAAGTGGTATCTGACTGGCGCAGGGGGAGAATCCCGCATGGGAATTCTCCCCCTGGTGTGGTTGGATGTTCAGCCGGTGATTTACTTGATTTCGGCGAAGCCGTTGTCAACACGCCAGGCGTTGACAGCGTCCTTGTCGCGGCAGGACAGCACGATGCCGTCGAGGAATTCGCACTTGCCCTTGGTCGCGGAGTAGTCGCCGCCCTTGATGGCGTTGATCAGAGCGGTCATGGCCTTATAGCCCTGGCCGTACGGGTCCTGCGCAACAACGGCCTGCAGCGGGCAGTTGTCGTCGAGGATCATGCTGGAGATCTGGTCGGAGCCGTCATGGCCGAAGACCAGAACCTGGTCGGACAGGCCGGCGTTCTGCACAGCCATGACCGAGCCGATCGTGCCGCCGTCGTTGACGGTGATGATGACGTTAACTTCGGGATGCGCGGTCAGGATGCCGGAAGCGGTCTCCAGCGCGGTGTCCTGCAGCCATGCGTCCTGGTCAGCGACGATCTCATACTGGATACCAGCTTCGTCCAGAGCGGCCAGATAACCGGCGACACGGTTGCCGGAGTTGTCGGGCAGCAGGGACTTGAACTGCACGATGGCGATGTTCAGCTTGGTGTCGCCCAGCTTTTCCTTGATGATCTCGGCGGCTTCCTTGCCGACCAGATAGCAGTTGTTGTAGTCGTCGGAGGTGTAACCGGCAACGATGAAGTCGGCGTCAGACAGGTTGATGTTGGTCAGCGCAACCTTCATGCCCTGCTCGTCAGCAGCCTTCAGAGCAGCAACGGAAGCGTCGCCGTTCAGCGGAGAAATCGCCAGGCCCTTGACGCCCTGCGACAGGTAGGTGTTGATGAGCTCGGTCTCCTTGGCCTGGTCGTTGTTGGTGTTGTCGGTCAGGATCTTGACGCCCGCGTCGTTGGCAGCGTCAACATAGCCCTTGGTCAGCATGTTCATGAACTGGTCGTCCTGGAACACGATGCCGGCGACGGTGATCTCGTCATCGGCGGTCTCGGCCTTCTTCTCAGAAGAGCCGCTGCAGGCTGCGAGCGCCAGCAGCATTACGAGCGCCAGCAGCAAAGCAACAATTTTTTTCATTTTCACATTCCATCCTTCTAATTAAATTTATTACAAAAGGAAATATCCTTTTTGTAATTGAACCGGTGCGCCGTCACAGCGGCGCCTGCGCGTTGACCCCGGCCGTGTCTGCGCCGAGCAGGCCCGGCAAAAACCGCTCCCACGCGTGGGCAGCTGCACCGCGCACAAACGCCATGTCGCCCAGGCTGGACGGCACGACAAGAATCCGGCTGCACTGGTGCGGATAGGCGCGTGCGTGGATCTTGCGGCGGATCAGCTCAACCAGCTGCGGGCTGAGCTGCGGAAGCGTGCCGCCGAGAACGATAATTTCGGGGCTGTAGAGGTTGATGGCGTTGCCGAGCGCGATGGAAATATACGACGCAGCTTCGTTTACCACGTGCGTACACACCTCGTCGCCCGACTGGCTCAGGCGGAACAGTTCCTCCAGTGTCTGCGGCCCGGCGTCCGCTTCACGCGGCTGCAGCGCGCCGTTCATCCGCTGCAGCCTGCGCACGCGGCCGAGCAGCGCCTGCTCGCTCACGAGCGCTTCCAGACAACCGTAGCTGCCGCATGAACAGCGCGGGCCGGCGATGTCCACGGTGGTGTGGCCGATCTCGCCTGCGCTGTCACAGAAGCCGTGCAGGATGTTGCCGTTGGCGATCACGCCGCCGCCGACACCCGTGCGGAACAGGCTGATGAAAAACGCCGTCTTATAGCCCGCGGCGCAGCCGCTTTCAAACTCCGCCAGCACGGCGTTGTTCGTCTCGCGGTCACAGCAGACCGGCAGCTGCAGCTGAGATTCCAGCAGCGCGCGGATGGGCGTGCCGGCAAGGCCGGGGAAGTTGGGCGGGTTGATCATAATGCCCTTTTCAATGTCCAGCGGGCCGGGCAGCGACAGCCCCACGCCGAGAATCCGGCTGCGGTCGACGCCCGTCCTGGCCAGGCACTGCTCCAGCTGGCTTTTGATCTGGTCGAGAATGCTCTGGGCGCTGCGGCCCTCGAGCGGCCGTGTGGTCACGCCGGCCAGAGCGCCGGAGAGATCGGACACGGCGGTAATGATGCTCTCGGTGCTCAGATGCACGCCGATCACATAGGCGGCGTCGGGCCGGACGTCAAGCAGCAGCGATTTCCTGCCCTGCCCGCCCTCGTTCGTCCGGCCGGACTCAGCCAGAAGCCCGCTTTGGAGCATCTCGTTTGTAATATTGATTACCGACGCGGATGTGAGGCCCATGCGCTGCACCAGCTCAGTCCTGGAGATCGGGGCGTTCTGCCGCACGAGCTTCAGGATGCTCAGCGCATTATAGCTCTTCATGACCTGACTGTTGATTTTCCGCATGATTGTATCTCAATTTTCATTCCATTTTAATTATTTTCCGGAAAAGACCCGGCTGCGTTTTGATAATAGCACTTGGACTTGGAAAATTCAACAAAAATTCGAGACAATTATTAAAATGAATTTATTTTTATGTAGAATCCACAAAACGAATATTACCGTTTTGTGGCAATTCACCACGCTGCGCCGCTCAGATGAACTGGACGCTGAAGGACTTCCCGCAGGCGCCGTGCGGCGCAAGCTGCAGAAGACCGGGCTGCTCGCTGAGCGTTTCGACCACGTCCTGCCGCGACGGCAGAGAGCTCCACGGCTCGAGGCAGACATACGGCGCGTCGGTCTTCGGCCAGTGCCACAGGCCCAGGTAGCCGAAGTCCGCAAAGCGCATCCGCAGCGCGTGCTTTGCACCCGGCGCGCCGAGCGTGACGTCCGGCGTTATGCTGCGCAGAACGATCGCGTCGTCGTCAAACAGGTCGTGCCGCAGCGGCAGCGCGCAGCCGTCTTGCAGCGGATACGGCGTGTCCTCGCCCGAGAGGAAGCACGCGGCGGTAAAGCCCACGCGCACCGGTGCGCACGGTGCGGCGAAGCGCAGGCTGTAGTCTTCAAAGCGCAGGCCGGGCTCCAGCGGGACATTGAAGCCGGGGTGGCCGCCCATGCCGAAGTACATCGTCTCGTCCGAGCGGTTTTCCACATGGTAGTTTGCCTCCAGCGTGTCGCCCGCGAGCCGGTAGCACAGCGTAAAGCAGAACCGGAAGGGGTATATTCCGCGCGTTTCGTCCGAATCCTCCAGCCGGAAAACGACGGCATCTTCGCTTTCCTGTACGGCCGTAAATTCCGCCGTGGGCGCGAAGCCGTGGATGGGCAGGCGGTAGGTCCGGCCCCGGTGGATGTATTCTCCGTTCGTCAGCCGCGCGATGTACGGAAACGGCACCAGCGCGCGGCCGGTCCAGTAGGCGGCATCGCCCTGCCAGAGAAATTCGGTGCCGTCGGCGTGGCGGATCGACTGCAGCTCTGCGCCGCGGCTGCTGACGGTGACGGTGAGAAGGCCGTTTCTGATGGTGTATTGCATGGTGCTTCATCCTTTCTGCATGGCAGCAAAACAGTTGCAATTTGCTCTTGAACATTATAAGATGGATTCAACAAATGTCAATCTGCGCGCAGGCGCAGAGGAAGGGAGAATCTATGAAAGAAATGACTTCGCTCGAGCGTGTGCAGGCGGTTTTGAACGGCCAGACGCCCGACCGCGTGCCGGTTGTGCCGCAGTGCTTCATGTTCAGCGCAAAAACCGCCGGGTATCACATCGGCCAGATCAACCGCAGCCCGGCCAAGCTGGCTGAGAGCCACCGCATCTGCCAGGAGAAATACGGCTACGACGGCTGCGTCATCGACGTCGACGACGCCACGCTGGCCGAGGCATGCGGGGCAAAGGTGATTTTCCGCGAACGGGACGTGGCCTCGGTCGACGAGCACCATCCCGTTCTGGAGTCTCTCGAGCAGATTGACGAGCTGAAGCTGCCCGAGCCGATGCACGACGGGCGGCTCTGCGAGTGGCTGGAGACCAGCTCCCGGCTGATGGACATGGTGGGCGACCACGTCTTCGTCATGGGCCGCGCCGATCAGGGCCCGTTTGACCTGCTGGCGTTGCTGCGCGGCGCACAGGAATTTATGATTGACCTGCTCACCGAGGATGAGGATGTGATCCGTCATGCGCTCGACTGGGCGGCTGAGGCGCATATCCGTTTTGCCCGTGCGCAGCTTGCTGCCGGCGTGCACGCCACCAGTATGGGCGATTCCTATGCGGGGCCGAACCTCGTCTCGCCCGATATCTACCGCAGGCTTGCCCTGCCGGCGGAAAAAAAGGTCGTCGATGCGCTCAAGGACCTGCCCGGCGCGTATTCCATCCACATCTGCGGCGATACCTCGATGATTGTCGGGGATATGGGAAAGACGGGCGCGAAGATTCTGGAGGTCGACTGGAAGGTCGATATGGGCCGCGCGCGCACGCTCGTGCCGGAGGACACGGTTCTGATGGGCAATATCAACCCCAGTGATCCCATGTGTCTCGGCACGCCCGGTGATGTACACGCAAGGGCGAAGGAGATCATCGATACGACGCGCGGCCGCGGCCTCATCCTCAGCTCGGGCTGCGCGCTGAGCGAAAATATCAAGCCTGAAAACCTGCAGGCGATGGTCGATGCGGCCGGATGCTACGGCGCATATGACCGCCTGTGTGAGCTGCAGCAGCAGTAAAAAAGCGTCTGTGACCAGACCGTCCGCACCCCGCCACGGCGGGGTGCGGACGGTTTTGCTTTGTGCGAATTCACAATTCCTGCCGCAGGCCGGGGAAAAATCTATGGAATTTCCCGATTGACTTTGACGCCGGGGCGTACTAAAATCTAAACTAATATTTTATCTTATACGCGGACATTTGTGCGCGATATAGAGACAATTTCCGGGCAGACCGACAGGAGGGCGTTTTATGCAGGAACACCGAAGCTACTATCTTGATCCCAATGCCGGGCATGACGCGTGCGGTATCGGCGCCATCGTGAACATCGCGGGCATCAAAACGCACGAGACCGTGGACAGGGCGCTTTGCATCGTGGAAAAGCTGCAGCACCGTACCGGCAAGGACGCCGACGGCACCACCGGCGACGGCGTGGGTATTCTGCTACAGATCTGCCATGACTTTTTCATCCGCGCCGCGGAGGAGGCCGGTGCGCAGCTCGGCGAAGCGGGCGACTACGGCGTGGCGATGATGTTTCTGCCCACAGATCCCTTGGTGTGCAGCCGCAGCCGCAAGCTGCTGGAGATGATTCTGAGCAAGGAGGGCATGCAGACGCTGTTCTGGCGCGAGGTGCCCACCCGGCCCGAGGTGTTGGGCGAGAAGGCCCGCGCGTGTATGCCGCATATCATGCAGTGCTTTATCCAAAGACCGGCGCATGTGCAGCCGGGGCTGGATTTTGACAGGCTGCTGTATATCGCACGGCGCGAGTATGAGCAGTCGGTGTCGGGCACTTATGTCTGCTCCATGTCCAGCCGGTCGATCGTCTACAAGGGACTGTTTCTGGTCGACCAGCTGCGGAAATTCTATCCCGATCTGGAAAGTCCGCAGTATACCTCGGCGCTGGCGCTGGTGCACTCGCGCTTTTCCACCAACACCACGCCCAGCTGGAAGCGCGCGCACCCGAACCGCCTGATTCTGCACAACGGCGAGATCAACACCATCCGCGGCAACATTGACCGCATGCTCGCGCGCGAGGAGACGATGGCTTCGCCGCTTCTGGAAAAGGATATGGACAAGGTATTCCCGGTCGTGAATCCCGACGGGTCGGACTCGGCGATGCTGGACAATACGCTGGAATTTCTGATGTTCAGCGGCATTCCGCTGCCCAAGGCTGTGATGATGACCATCCCTGAGCCGTGGAGCCGCGACAAAAACATGTCCCGGTCCGTGCGCGACATGTACCACTACTACGCTACCATGATGGAGCCGTGGGACGGCCCGGCGGCGCTGCTGTTTTCCGATGGCGAGCAGGTGGGCGCGATCCTCGACCGCAACGGCCTGCGCCCGGCGCGCTATTACATCACGGATGACGGCTACTGCATTCTGGCCTCCGAGGTGGGCGTGCTGGATATCCCGCCGGAGCGGGTGGTCAAAAAATCGCGCCTGCAGCCGGGCAAGATGCTGCTCATCGACACGAAGGCGGGCGCCGTGTATGAAGACCGCGAACTCAAGCGCCGCTACGCCATGGAAAATCCCTACGGCGAGTGGCTCGACCAGGAGCTGGTGCTTCTCGGCGAGATTCCGCTGCCCAACTGCCGCGTACCGGAGTTCTCGCAATCCGAGCGCAACAAGCTCTACAAGGTCTTCGGCTATACCAACGACGACATCATGAATTCAATCCTGCCCATGGCGCAGAACGCTGTCGAGCCAACGGCTGCGATGGGCGCGGATATCCCGCTGGCTGTGCTGTCGGAAAAGCACCAGCCGCTGTTCTATTACTTTAAGCAGATGTTCGCGCAGGTCACAAACCCGCCCATCGACTCGCTGCGCGAGCAGATTGTGACCGACACGTCCATCTATGTCGGCTCCGACGGCAATCTCCTGCAGGACCTGCCCGAGAACTGCCGCGTTCTGCAGATCAACAATCCCGTGCTCACGAGCCGCGATCTCATGAAAATTCAGGCGCTCAGTATGCCGGGGCTGAAAGCGGCCAAGCTGTCGCTGCTGTACTACAAGAATTCGTCTCTGGCGCTGGCGCTCGACCGCCTGTTCGTTGCCTGCGACAAGGCGTTCCGCGCAGGCGCGAATATCATCATCCTGTCCGACCGGGGCGTGGATGAAAACCACATTGCCATCCCGTCGCTGCTGGCCGTGTCCGGCCTGCAGCAGTATCTGGTCAAAACGAAGAAGCACACGGCCATCTCGTTGATCCTCGAGAGCGCCGAGCCGCGCGACGTGCATCATTTTGCCGCGCTCTTCGGCTTCGGTGCCAGCGCCATCAACCCATATCTGGCGCAGGAGTGCATCGGTGAGCTGGTACAAAACGGCACGCTCAATAAAGACTATTACGCCGCGGTGGACGCGTATGACAAGGCGGTTCTCGACGGCGTGGTGCGCATCGCGTCGAAGATGGGCATCTCGTCTATCCAGTCGTATCAGGGCGCAAAGATTTTTGAGGCTGTGGGCATCTCGCGCGAGGTGGTGGACAAGTATTTCACCAACACCACCAGCCGCATCGGCGGCATCGGCCTCAAGGAGATCAACGAGGCCGTCGTCTGGCGGCATGACCGCGCGTTTGACCCGATGGATCTGACACCGGAACTGAGCATCGACAGCTCGGGCTTCCACAAGCTCAGAAGCGGACCGGATATGGAAGACCACATGTACAATCCGCTCACCATTCTGACGCTCCAGAAGGCCGTGCAGACGGGCGATTTTGAGCTTTTCCGCAAGTATTCCGCGCTCGTCGACGACGAGACGCTGCCGCATACGCTGCGCGGCCTGCTGGGGTTCCGGTTTGATGCGGAAAAGCAGATCCCGCTTGACGAGGTTGAGCCGGTGAGCGAGATCGTCAAGCGCTTCAAAACGGGCGCGATGTCCTACGGCTCCATCTCCGAGGAGGCGCACAAGTGCCTGGCTGCGGCCATGAACCAGCTCGGCGGCAAGTCCAACTCCGGCGAGGGCGGCGAGCAGCCCGAACGGCTGGGCACCGATTTGAATTCCGCCATCAAGCAGGTGGCCTCCGGCCGCTTCGGCGTGACGAGCGAGTATCTGGTCAGCGCCAAAGAGATCCAGATCAAGATGGCGCAGGGCGCCAAGCCCGGCGAGGGCGGGCATCTGCCCGGCAGCAAGACGTGGCCGTGGATCGCGCGCACGCGCCATTCCACGCCCGGCGTATCGCTCATCTCGCCGCCGCCGCACCACGATATCTACTCGATCGAAGATCTCGCGCAGCTCATCTACGACCTCAAATGCGCGAACAAAAACGCCGATATCTCCGTCAAGCTCGTGAGCGAAGCGGGCGTCGGCACCATCGCCTCGGGTGTAGCCAAGGCCGGTGCGCAGACCGTGCTCATTTCGGGCTACGACGGCGGCACGGGCGCTGCGCCCAGAAGCTCCATCTATAATGCGGGCCTGCCGTGGGAGCTGGGCGTGGCCGAGGCGCACCAGACGCTCATCGCCAACGGACTGCGCACGCGCGTACGGCTGGAAGCAGACGGCAAGCTCATGACCGGCCGCGACGTGGCCGTGGCGTGTATGCTGGGCGCGGAGGAGTTTGGCTTTGCCACTGCGCCGCTGGTGAGCCTTGGCTGCGTCATGATGCGCGTGTGCAATCTGGACACCTGTCCCATGGGTATCGCGACGCAGCGGCCCGAGCTGCGCAGGAACTTCCGGGGAAAGCCGGAATATGTGGTCAATTTCATGACGTTTGTCGCGCGCGAGCTGCGGGAAATCATGGCAAAGCTCGGCGTGCGCACGGTCGATGAGCTGGTGGGCCGGACAGACTTTTTGCAGGTTCTGCCGCACCAGATCACCGAGCGCGCTGCGATGGTGGACGTGTCGCAGATTCTGGCGCAGCCCGCCGCGGGCGCGCGGCACTTCATCGCTGCGGACAAGTTCGATTTCGCGCTGGAAAAGACGGCCGACGAGCGCGTGCTCATGCAGCTTTTGCCGAAGGCGGGCAAGCCCGCCAAGCCCAAATGCTGCGCGGTTTCCATCACGTGTACCGACCGCGCCTTCGGCACGCTCTTCGGCGCCGAACTCACGCGCAGGTATGGCGATACGCTGGAAGAGGACATGTTCACGGTGGACTGCCGCGGCGGCGCGGGCCAGTCGTTCGGCGCATTCATCCCGAAGGGATTGACGCTGCGGCTTGAGGGCGACAGCAACGATTACTTCGGCAAGGGTCTTTCCGGCGGCAAGCTGGCCGTCTTTCCCGACCGCGCGAGCCGCTTTGAGGCGTCTGACAACGTCATCACCGGCAACGTCGCGCTCTACGGCGCGACGGGCGGCAAGGCCTTCATCTGCGGCCAGGCGGGCGAGCGCTTCTGCGTGCGAAACTCCGGCGCGCTGGCCGTGGTCGAGGGCGTGGGCGAGCACGGCTGCGAGTACATGACAGGCGGCACGGTGGTCGTGCTGGGCCCGACGGGCGCGAATTTTGCCGCCGGCATGTCGGGCGGCGTGGCGTATGTCCTTGACCCGGAGCACAACCTCTACCAGCGGGTCAACAAGGAACTCGTCAGCATCGAGCGCATCACGCTCAAGCAGGACGCGGCTGCGCTCAAGGCAATCCTGGCCGAGCACGTGCGCGAGACGGGCTCCAGGAAGGCGCGCGAAATTCTGAGTGATTTCGACACGCAGCTGGCCGATTTCAAGAAGATTGTTCCGCGTGACTACAGCCATATGCTGGGCCTGATCGCGAAATTTGAGGCCAGCGGCATGTCCCGCGCCGACGCGGAGCTGGAAGCGTTTTTGAAGAGGGGGGAATGAGATGGGCAAAGCGACCGGATTTATGGAATATGAGCGGCTGGAGCTGCCGCTGCGCGACCCGGCGGAACGGGTGAAGGACTATGCGCCGCTGCAGCTGCCGGTCTCGGATAAAAACCGCCGCCGCCAGAGCGGGCGGTGCATGGACTGCGGCGTGCCGTTCTGTCAGGCAGGCGTGGAATTCGAGGGGCAGTTCCTCGGCTGTCCGCTGCACAATCTGATCCCCGAATGGAACGATCTTCTCTACAGCGGCAATTACCCGGCGGCGCTGGCGCGGCTGCTCAAGACCAACTGCTTCCCCGAGTTTACGGGCCGTGTCTGCCCGGCGCTGTGCGAGCGGGCGTGCACGTGCGGCATGATCGGCCAGAGCGTCACCATCCACGACAATGAGCGCGCCATCATCGACTACGCGTTTGACAACGATCTGATGCAGCCGGTCCTGCCCGCGGCGCATTCGGGCAAGACCGTTGCCGTGGTGGGCTCAGGTCCGGCGGGCCTCGCCGCAGCGCACTATCTCAACCGCCGCGGCCATCAGGTTACGGTTTTCGAGCGCGACAGCGTCCCCGGCGGACTTCTCAGCTACGGCATCGCGCCCATGAAGCTGCCGCAGGCCGTGGTCGAGCGGCGCGTGCGGCTCATGCAGGACGAGGGCGTGAGCTTTCAGACCAACTGTGACGTCGGCCGCGATGTGAGCGCGGCGTTTCTGCAGGGGTTCGACCTTGTCATCTTCGCCTGCGGCGCGCAGAAGCCGCGCGCGCTTTCATGGCCCACGCAGGCCAAAAGCGGCGTGTATTATGCGCTGGACTTTTTAAAGGCGGCGAGCGAGGCACGCCTGGAGGGGCTTGAGAGCGAGATCACAGCCAAAGGGAAACCGGTTGTCATCGTCGGCGCGGGCGACAGCGCCAGCGACTGCGTGGCCATCTGCCTGCGGCAGGGCTGCCGGGATATCCACCAGCTCATCCGCCGCCCGGCTTCGAGCTATCCCGGTGCGCTCGACTATGCGCACGAGGAATCGCAGGCCGTCTTTGGCCGGGACATCCGGCGCTTTGAGACGCAGATCGAAGATCTCGTCTGCGGCGAAGACGGCGGCCTCACCGCCGTCAGAACAGTCGCGGGCGAGACGCTGAAAGCGCAGCTTCTCATCATCGCCTCGGGCTTTTCCGGCTGTGAGGACTACGCGCTGGACGCGTATGAAGCGCTGAAGGCTGCGGGCGTGCCCGTTCTGCAGGCCGGCGATATGGCCTGCGGGGCCAGCCTTGTCGTGCACGCCATTGCAAGCGGAAAAAAAGCCGCCGCCGAGGCGGACAGGCGCCTCATGGGCTACACGAACATTCTGTAAAAAAGCTGCCGGGAGCTCCGATGGGAGCTTCCGGCAGCTTTTTCTATCCGGCGGTGGATTCCGCAGGCGCTTCAATGCGGCTGCCGAAGAATTGGCGCACGAGCTCGGGGTTCAGTACCGTGTGCGTGAGCGTGGGCTTTACACCGTCCTCCACCCAGACCTGCGTGCAGGCGCGGTTGAAGTGGTAACTGACAGGGCTTCCGGCCGCGTAATACAGCGTCAGCGTGTTTTGCGCGTCGCGCGTCTGCGAGCGGTCGGGCGAGATGGCCGCACGGCCCACGCGCACACGGGAAAGCAGCTCCTGTGCATATTCCAGAGATGCGCCCGCTGTCATTTCGTAGCGGTTACCGGGGCTCTCGACTGTGGCTGAGACACAGGCGCGGTCGGGGGAAGGGGCGTGTAGCACGCTGCCCGTGGGACCGGTCAGAAAACAGACGGCCGTGAGCGCGCAGACGGCCAGCGCCAATATGCTCACCCACCAGGCCGGCCTTCTGTAGTGCAGTGCCGCTTTGACGCGCGCTTTTACGCCGGCCTCGCCGAACGAGAGCGGATACGCGGCCGCGTGGCGCGGCGCGCTGCAGCCGATGAGCGCGTTGGCGTACGTTTTTTTGTCCGCAGCATCCGATCCGCGCAGCACGGCCTCGTCGCAGGCGAATTCAATGTCGCAGCAGAACAGCCAGTACGCCAGCCACATGAGCGGGTTGAACCAGTTTACGGCCAGCAGCAAAAAGCCCAGCGGCTTTGTCACATGGTCGCCCCGGCGCAGATGCGCGCGCTCGTGCGCGAGTACGGGCCCCATGTCCGCTTCCGGCAGGTCGGACGGAAGTATGATGCGCGGGCGGAAGAGGCCGAAGATGAACGGCGCATCCACACGGTCGCACAGGTACACGTTTTCGCGCAGGCAGACGGCCTGCGCGGTTTTTCTGCGCAGAATCAGGCAGCTTACAACGGCCCACACCAGCATCGCGGCCAGCCCCGCCAGCCAGATGACGCCTGCAAGAAAGGCCCAGACCTGCGCGGGATTGGCGCTGGAAAAGCCGTCGGCCGCAAGCGCGCGGGAGAGTGCGGGATTGATGAGCGCGTTGACGCGGGAGACGCCGGTGTCGACGGCAGGCGCGGCAGCATAGAGCATGTCGGGTGAGACGAGCTGCGCGCTGGGCAGCAGGCTCCACCGGCTTGCAAGGCCCGGCGGCAGCACCAGCCGCAGCCCCACCAGCGCCCACAGCACGCAGGTACAGTTTTTCGGCGCTTTTTTGAGCGCCGGCCGCAGCAAAAGCACCGTCAGAATCAGCCAGCTTGCCGCCGCGCTCTGGTTGAGCACAGACAAAAAAACCGTTTCCATCAGCTGTCCTCCTCATACTGTTCGACAAGTGCGCGCAGCTGTGCGGCCTCGTCCGCCGTCAGACGCCGCCGCGTGGTGAACGCCGCCAAAAACGCAGGCAGCGAGCCAGAAAATGCCTCGTCCACAAACCGCTCGGACTGCATGGCGGCATAGTCCTGTTTGGAAACGCGGGACGTCACCGTGCCGTTTTCGTTCTGAAACAGCCCCTTGTCGCAGAGCCTGCGCAGAACGGTGTACGACGTGGTCTTTTTCCAGCCGAGCTCAGCCAGACTGTACGCCGCGAGCTGCGAGGAGGAGAGCGGCTCGTGCGTCCAGATGATGTCCGCGAAGCGCGACTCGATGGGGCCCATCTGATAGGGATTCATGGCATGACCTCCATTCTACATTGTGTAGTATATTCTACAACATGTAGAATGAAATGTCAATGCTTATGGCCGTGCATACCCGTGCAAGGGACAAAAAAATGCCCGGGGCGAGTACCCCGGGCGGAGCAGGTCAGGCTTCCTCCTTGTATTTTCTGAGTCCCTCGATGCCCTCGGCCGTGACGGGCATGACCCAGCGCATGCTGGCAAAATGCCGCAGGCAGAGCAGGGCCTTGGGCAGGTCCTCGCCCAGATACGCCGCCGCGACCACGACCAGAAACGGCGCGTGGAACACATAGGCCGCGATGAGCGCGGCGGGAATGCCGACGAGCCAGAGGCTGCCCAGATCGTAGAGCATCCCGTGCAGCGTATCGCCGCCCGAGCGGAACACGCCCACGACCTGCACATACGGAATGTTACGCAGCAGCTGCTCAAGCGAGCAGAACACCGTTACCACCAGCGCCGTGTGCAGCGTGAGCTGCGAGAGCGAATCGCCTGTGGCGAAGATGGAGATGAGCGGGCGGCGGAACAGAATCGTGAGCCCGCCGATCAGCAGACCTGCCAGCGGCGTGAGCACCGAAAAGCGCGTCGCGTCGGCCACGCCGCGCGCGATTTTGCCCTGCCCGATGGATTTTCCCACCATGATGACGCATGCGTTGCCGAGTCCGACAAAGAACGCGAACGACAGATCGGAGAACGTGCGGAAAATGGTCATACCCGCGTAATACTCGTAGCCCTGGTTGGAATAGATGATGTTGAGCACCAGAATGCCCAGCGCCCAGAGAAATTCGTTCAGGATGACCGGCGTGGCGCGGCCGAAGAACAGCTTGAGATTCTTCGGGCCGAATGCGAGCAGTTCCTTGACGGGGCCTATGAGCATGTTTTTCTCAAACGCCGAGAATACGAGAATCAGTACCGGCCCCAGCCACGCCGAGATACACGTGGCCAGCGCCGCGCCGCGCACACCCATGGCCGGCAGGCCGAATTTGCCGAAGATCAGGCCGTAGTCGGCAAAGGCGTTGGCGATGGTGGTGCAAATCGAGACGTACATCGGCAGCTTCACACGCTCGGTGTTGCGCAGCACGACGGACAGAATGTTCGTCAGCGCCACGGCCGGGTAGGAAAAGCATACGATGCGCAGGTACTGACAGCCTGCGGCGATAACGGCCTCGTCCTTGTTAAAAAGCCGCAGGACCCATCCCGGCGCGCACAGCGCCACGAGCAGAAACACCATTGAGAATGCAAGTCCGCCCAGCAGGCCGATGCCGAGCACGCGGCGGATGCCCTTGTAGTCCTTCACACCCCAGTATTGCGAGACGAACACCGACATGCCCGAGCACAGCCCGAAGATCAGCACGAAGCCAAGCCAGCCCCACTGGGCGGCCATGCCCACGGCCGAAAGCGTCACGTCGCCCAGCCGCGAGACCATCATGGTGTCAACAAGCTGGAACGAGCTTGTCAGCACGTTCTGAATGGCGACCGGCAGCGCCAGCGAGAGCGTGACGCGCCAGAACGGCCGGTCGCCGAGATAATTTGACAGCTTCATAACAATTTCTCCAAATGGTTTGTAGACAAAATGGTGGGGAGCACGAATGTACTCCCCACGAAGTTTTTCTGGTGGCGCAGGTCACCGAACAGATTGTGATTCAGCAGCGTGGTCAGACGATCAGGCCATGCCGGCGGTGATGATGGCCATCTTGTAGACCTCTTCGGCATTGCAGCCGCGGGAAAGGTCGTTGATGGGCGCGTTCAGACCCTGCAGGATGGGGCCATAGGCCTCAAAGCCGCCCAGACGCTGGGCGATCTTGTAGCCGATGTTGCCGGCCTCGATGCACGGGAAAATGAACGTGTTGGCATAGCCGGCGACGGGGCTGCCGGGGAACTTCAGCTGACCGACAACAGGGGAGACCGCCGCGTCAAACTGCATTTCGCCGTCGATGGCAAGCTCGGGAGCCAGCTCCTTGGCGATGGCGGTGGCGTCGTGGCTCAGCTTGACCGTGCCGCCCTTGCCCGAGCCCTTGGTGGAGAAGCTCAGCATGGCGACCTTCGGGTCGATGCCGAAGAACGCAGCCGTGCGGGCCGATTCCACGGCGACCTCAGCCAGCTTCTGCGCGCCGGAGAAGATGACCTCGCCGGTGGCCTTGTCGAGCGTGTCGGGGTAGTCGATGTTGATGGCGCAGTCGCCCATGCAGTACTTTTCCGGGCCATCCTTGCCTTCACGGTAGAGAATGAAGGAAGACGAAACGAGGTGCGCGCCCTTCTTCGTCTTGATGAGCTGGAGCGCCGGACGCACGGTGTCGGCGGTGGAGTAGGTCGCGCCGCCCAGTAGGGCGTCGGCTTTGCCCATCTTGACGAGCATGGTGCCGAAGTAGTTGCCCTTGGCAAGCGCCGCGCGGCACTCTTCCTCACTCATCTTGCCCTTGCGCAGCTCGACCATCTTGGCGACCATCTCATCCATGCCCTCGTAGGTGGCCGGATCAATGATCTGCGCCTTGCAGATGCAGAAGTTGCCCTTCTCAGCGGCGGCCTTGACCTCATCGACATTGCCGATCAGGATCACGTCCATCAAATCTTCCTTCATCAGGCGGCTGGCGGCCTCAAGAATACGGGCGTCGGGGCCTTCGGTAAAGACGATGGTGCGGCGGGTGGCCTTCAGCGCGTCAAGCAGTTTTGTAAACATGGTATGTATACCTCCATTTTTGCGGGTTTCCCGCAATTATCTACCATAGAGTATACAACGAAAAGCCAAGTAAAACAACTCTTTTCCAAAAAAACCGGAGGAGAAATTTTGCGCTCGACAGAAGGAAAGCCCCTCGAAAGAGGAGCCTTCCAAAAGATCAGTTTTGAATTTTCACGCCGTCGGCGCCAGAAGCGCCTCCGTAGACCGCCGTGCAGCGCACGCTGTCGCCCGCGCGCACGTCGCCCTTCACGTCGCCGCAGGTCACGCCGTCGCTGGCGCGGACATTGCCGCCGACGTTGCCGCAGCGCACGCTGTCACCCGCCGTGACGCTGCCGCGCACGTCATGACAGGTCACGCCGTCACCCGCGCGCACGTCGCCGTACACCTCGCCGCAGCTCACGCCGTCGCCTGCGTTGACGCTCCCGCAGACCTGTCCGCAGGTCACGCTGTCGCCCGCGTTGACGCTGCCCTGAATGACGGTGTTCTCGCTGCAGATGACGGAGAAGGCACTATGAATGTTGATGGCCGGGCCTTCATAGCAGAACTCGACCTTCTGCTTTTCCTTCTGATGGCGCTGGAAAATGCTGTTGCCGACCAGCCTGTGACCGGCAAAGAGTACGACATGCAGCGTCGACGGATCGTCGTCCCACGGCAGCTCATTGTAAATAACCTGCACTTCGGGCTCCCCCTCGTCGCCTGCCGCCGGCCGGTGATACTCGCGGCCGAACAGCTCGTCAAGCGATACTTCAAATATGTCCGCCATCGGCGCGAGCAGCGAGATGTCGGGGTAGCTCTGGCCGTTTTCCCATTTGCTCACCGCCTGCGCGGTGACGCCCAGCTCCTGCGCGAGCTGCTCCTGTGTCATGGCGCGCTCCTTGCGGTAGCCCGCGATCGTCTGGCCGAAATTGGTGATGTCCATGGTGTGACCTCCTTTGAATTTATGACTCCATGATACGGCCGGAATTGCGGAATAACAAGAGATTTGTGGTTGAATTCCGGGAAATTTGCTCAACCGTTGGTTGAAACAGCATAAAAATCCGCGCTCAACCAGCGGTTGAGCGCGGCAGAGAGGTATGGCCGGACTTCAATTCCTGCGGAAAAGCCGCGCCAGCGGCCGGCGAGGCGTCCGGCTGTGCCGGCTGCGCAGTCGTTTGTCCGCGCGTGCAGCCAGATGCGTGCCGGCGCTCTGGAAGACCTGCACCAGCGCGATCAGCAAAATCACTGCGGCCAGCATGATGAGATACTTGTAGCGGTAGTAACCATAGTTGATGGCGATCTTGCCGAGCCCGCCGCCGCCGATGATGCCGCTCATGGCCGAATAGCCGAGAATGGTGGTGACGGCGATGGTGGCGTTGGAAATCAGAGACGGCACACTCTCGGGAATGAGCACCTTTGCGATGATCTGCAGCGCGGATGCGCCCATGCTCTGCGCCATTTCGATGGTGTTGGGGCTGACCTCGCGCAGGCTGCTCTCGGCCAGACGCGCCACGAACGGAAACGCTGCAATGACGAGCGGCACGATGGAGGCGGTTGTGCCGACGACGGTACCGACCAGCCAGCGCGTCAGCGGGAAGACGAGAATCATTAGAATGAGAAACGGCACCGAGCGCAGCAGATTGATGACGACGTTCAGCGCCTGCATCAGCCAGCGCGGCAGCGGCAATATACCGCCCGGCTCACCCACGACCAGCAGCACGCCCAGCGGCAGCCCGAGCACGATGGCGCAGGCCGTGGAAAGAACTGTGACATAGACGGTTTCCCAGATGGCGAGCGGGAACTGCGTGACGATGATCTGCCACGCCTCTGCGGCCGCCTCACCGGAAAACATGCCGTTAAACATATGCCGTCACCTCCTCAGCCAGAACGTCAGGCGTCTGGCGCAGATAGTCAAGCGCTGTTTTTACCGCCTCGCCGCCGCCTGAGATGCCGAGCAGCATTGAGCCGTAGGCCTTCTTGCCGATGCTCTTGGTCGAGGCGTAGGCGATGTTGGCTGCGATGCCCTTTTCCAGCGCCATCCGGGCGATGAGCGGCGTGCAGGTGGCCTCGGCGCCGTTGAAGATGACGCGAATGAGGCGGTCGTGCGTCTGGTTCATTACAAGTGCTTCCGCGCCGCCGTCCGGGAAGACAAGCCGCCGCGCCGCCGCCGAGCCGGGGTGCGCAAACACCTCCGACACCTCGCCCTGCTCGGCCACCGTGCCGCCGTCCAGAATGGCAACGTGGCGGCAGACGCTTTCGACCACGCTCATCTGGTGCGTGATGATGACGACCGTGATGCCCAGCGTCTCATTGATGCTGCGGATGAGTGAAAGAATGGAATTCGTCGTGGTGGGGTCAAGCGCACTGGTGGCCTCGTCGCACAAAAGAATTTTCGGGTCCATCGCCAGCGCGCGCGCAATCGCCACGCGCTGCTGCTGGCCGCCCGAGAGCTGCGCAGGATAGGTCCTTGCCTTGTCGGCAAGGCCCACCAGCTCCAACAGCTCCATCGCGCGCGCCCTGGCTGCGGCTTTGCTGCTCCCGGCCAGCTCCAGCGGGAAACACACGTTTTTCAGGCAGCTGCGCTGCATCAGCAGATTGAAGCCCTGAAAGATCATGGCGATCTTCCGGCGCAGCGCGCGCAGCGCCGGCCCGGAAAGCATGCCGACGTCGCAGCCGTCTATGACGACGCTGCCGCTGCTCGGCCGCTCGAGCATGTTGATGCAGCGCACGAGCGTGCTCTTGCCTGCGCCGCTCATGCCGATGATGCCGAAGATATCGCCGTCAGGGATGCGGATGTTCACGTCCTTCAGCGCGTCCAGACTGCCGTCCGCCGTCTGGAACGTTTTTGACACATGGTTGATCTCGATCATGGCTGCCTCCAGAGTTCGCCCGCCGGGCCTGCCGGCGGGCGACGTTGCGCGCAGAGCGCGGGAAATGCGGTTATCCGCCGATGGCGTCGAGCGAGCTCTGCTTGCCGCCGTAGATGCCGAGCGGCTCTACATGGATGGCGGCCACAGAGACGATGTGCGTGCCATTTTCGGCGTTGAAGTCGTCAAGATAGGGCACGTGCTGGAAGTAGTTGGCGTCGATCTCTCCGCTCTCAACGACGTTGTTGGGCTGCACGTAGTCGGTGAATTCCTTGATTTCCAGTGTGATGTCCTTTGCGGCCAGAATGTCCTTCGCCACGGCCAGGATTTCGGCGTGCGGCGTGGGCGAGGCGGCGACGGAGATGCTGCTTCCGGCCAGCGCCGCGTAGTCGACGGAAGCGTCATAGCCGTCGGTGGGATGGTCAACGATCGAAATCACGGCGCCGTCATACGTGGCGGCGATGAAATCCGCGACCTGCTGGCTCTCAAGCGCGGCGACGAGCGCCTTGACAAGGTCGCTCTGCTCATTGCCCTGCTTCACGGCGAGAATGTTGCCGTAGGCGGAGGAGGAACCTTCGATGCCCAGCGCGTCCTTGGCCGGGTTCAGGCCTGCCTCAATGGCGTAGTTGGAGTTGATGACGGCGTAGTCGACGTCCTTGAGGACGTTGGGCAGCTGTGCGGCCTCTACTTCCTTGAACTCGATGTTCGACGGGTTTTCCGCAATGTCAAGCGGGGTGGCCGTGATGCCGGCGCCGTCCTTGAGCTTGATGTAGCCGAGCGCTTCAAGCAGCAGCAGGGCTCTTGCTTCGTTTGTCGTGTCGTTGGGGATGGCGATGGTGACGCCGCTGCTCTTCTTCGAGCAGCCCGCCAGCGCGAAGACGGAGGTGAGGACAAGTGCCAGAACCAGCGCAAGAGAAATCAGTTTTTTCATTGTAATACGCCCCTTTTTACGTTTGTTATGGAATGTGGTTGTCAGTCGTACGGAGAAGATCACATTCGCCCAAAGCGAAAATTCGCGCGTACAAGCCGTTCAAAACGCGACAGCATGCTTACTTCCTGCCTTCCATGCGATGTGGCTGCCCTGCGGCATATAATCAACATACTGGGTTGGTTGGTAGAATTATAGCGTGAAAGTCCGCACCTGTCAATAGCCCGGCACAAAAAATATGCATAAAACTTCATGCGCAGTATTGCGCACCACGATCTTGGGCAAAAGCCAGAGCGCATGCAGGTTTTGCGCATCATGTTCGGTTGCCCCGAAGGGGCGAGAAGATGGCGCATCTTGTTTTTTGCTATGCTTTTGCATAGCAAAAAAATCTGCCGGGCAGAACGAATACTTTCATTCCGTCCGGCAGAAAGCTTCCGCAGAGCGCGCGCTGCGGCCTCAGTGATCGGATTTTAATCCCGCGCCGCACATGGTGATGAGGCTGTCGGGCGTGGGGCCGTACAGCTCGCAGTAATGAAGGTACGCGGCGTAGTTGGCGGCGGTGGTGTGCTCGCAGTATACGCCCTTTTCTGCCAGATACGCGCGGGCGGCCAGAATTTTGTTCTCCGGCGCGTGGACAAAGCGCACGCCGTATTTCCGGGCGTATTTCAGGATTTCACCCGCGCGCATGGGCTTGCCGATGGAGATGCCCTCGGCAATGGTGGGCTGCGGCGAAACGGCTGCGGCGTCATCAAGCCCCTGCTCTGCCGCCTGCAGCAGCGGGTCGCACCGCTCGGACTGCACGGCAATGATTCTTGGCATATGGTCAATGCAGCCGCTTCTCAGCAGGTGCTCGAGCGCGAAGACGGCGCCGAGAAACAGCGTGCCGTTGCCCACGGGGATGACCAGATGCTCCGGAATCCTGCCCAGCTGCTCGTAGACCTCGTAGATGTAGGTCTTCGTGCCCTCATAGAAGAAGGGGTTATAGACGTGGTTGGCGTAGTACACGCCGTCGCGTTCTACTTTTTCCCGGCACACGTCGGCGCAGTGGTCGCGCGAGCCGGGTACGACGGTACACACCGCGCCGTGTGCGCGGATCATGTCGATCTTCTTGGGCGACGTGCCCGCAGGGACGAAGATTTCGCAGCCGATGCCGGCCTTTGCGCAGTAGGCCGCGACGGCGTTGCCCGCGTTGCCGCTCGAGTCCTGCACGACCCTGTCCACACCGATGGCCTTCGCGTGCGCGATCAGAACCGCCGCGCCGCGGTCTTTGTACGAAAGCGTGGGCATGAAGTAGTCCATTTTCAGCAGCACGTTCTCATCCAGCCGCACCACCGGCGTCATCCCCTCGCCGAGCGTTACGCCGCGCCAGCTCTCATCTTTGAGCGGTAAAAACCGGCGGTAGCGGAAGAGGCTCCACTCCGCCCGGTCGATCTTGTCAAGCGAAAACGGCTCCGGCTGAACCGGCAGCGTCCACAGCCCGCCGCACTCACACTTTGCGCTGCGGGTTGAGACGCCCGTGCGCCTGCCGCATTTGGCGCATACATAATCCATAGCAGTCTCCTTTTCGGTTTTGTCACAGAAATTCGCGGAAGGCCTCTTCAAACCGCTGCGCGGCATAGGCGCGCACCTCGCCGCAGTATCGCGCATAGGCGGCGAGTATCGCCTCGGCCTGCGGGGTCAGCGTTGCACCTCCTCCGTTTTTGCCGCCTGTGGTCGATGAAAGCAGCGCGAAGCCGAGCCCGGCCTCGGCGCGCTTGATGATGGTCCATGCCTTGGAGTAGGCCATGCCGATGGAGCCGGCTGCGGCGCGCAGCGAGTGGTGCTGCGCCACCTGCGTCAGCAGCTGCGCCACGCCGGGGCCAAAGCATTTTTCCGTGCCGAAGATGCGCACGGAGATGACGGGGTGTAATTTCGTATCCATGGCACCATGATAGCATGGGAAAAAACGGACTGTCAATGAAAAAGCGGCGCAGCTTGACGTTTTTTTGCGCGCGTGTTATTCTTGATGCAGAATAGCGGCAGGAGGCGGTCACGTGGACTTGGCAGGCGCGCTTCAAATACGGCCCGGCGTCACGGCCTTGATCGGCGGCGGCGGAAAGACGACGCTTTTATACGCGCTCTCACGTGAGCTGCAGAGCCGCGGCCGCGTGATCGTGTGCACCACGACGCGGATATGGAAGCCCTCTCACCTGCCGTGCGTGACCGGCGGCGGGGAAGAAGCGCTGCGCGCCGCGCTTGCAGAAAGCCCGGCCGTATGCGCCGGGCAGACGGCGGAGAACGGCAAGCTGCAGGCGCCGGAGGTCTCCTTTGACGTGCTCTTGCAGCTGGCAGACTTTGTCCTTGTAGAGGCCGACGGGTCGAGGGGCCTGCCCATGAAGGCACACGATACGCATGAGCCGGTCATCCCGCCGGAGGCCAACCAGACGCTCTGCGTTGTGGGTGCGGGCGGCTTTGGCCTGCCCATGTCACAGGCCGCACACCGGCCGCAGCTGTATGCCGCGCGGCTGGGCGTGGAGCCGGATACGATTATCACGCCGGAACTGGCGGCGGATTTTTTGAACTTGGAACGCCTGCACACGCGCGTACTGGTCAACCAGTGCGACACGTCCGTGCTGCAGGCGCGTGCGCGCCGCTTTGCTGCGCGGGTGAATACCCCCGCGTGCATCGGCGCATTGCAGAAGGGGTGGATCGAATGCTTGTACTGATTCGCGGTGCGGGCGACCTCGCGTCCGGGATTGCGCTGCGGCTGTTCCGGTCGGGCTTTTCAGTCGTCATGACCGACCTGCCGCAGCCCACGGCCATCCGCCGCACAGTGTCGTTTTCGCAGGCACTGCGCTTCGGCCAGACGACGGTTGAGGACGTGACGGCCGTGCGTGTGCAGACAAAATACGGCGTGTGCGCTGCGCTGGATGAAGGAAAGATTCCTGTGCTGGCAGACCCCGGGGCCGGGTGCATTACATGGCTGCGGCCCGACGCGCTGGTGGACGCGATTCTGGCCAAGCGCAATCTTGGCACGAAGATCACCGACGCGCCGCTTGTCATCGGCGTGGGGCCGGGCTTTACGGCGGGGCAGGACTGCCACGCGGTGGTCGAGACGATGCGCGGACACACGCTGGGCCGGGTCATCCGTGAAGGCCAGGCGCTTCCCAACACCAACATTCCCGGGCTCATCGGCGGCTTTGCGGGCGAGCGCGTGCTGCGCGCGCCGGATGACGGGGTATTCTGCCAGAGGCTGGAGATCGGCGCAGCAGTCGAGCCCGGCGACGTGGCGGGCACGGTGAATGGCAAGCCCATGGTATGCACCATCGCGGGTGTTTTGCGCGGGATTCTTCCCGACGGAACGCCGGTTCACAAGGGGATGAAGTCCGGCGACGTGGACCCGCGCGGCGATATTTCAGCGTGCTACACCGCGTCCGACAAGGCCATCGCCATCGGCGGCGGCGTATTGCAGGCGATATTGGAATATACGGGCGTTCTGCGCGGTGTGCACGGACAAAACCTGCTTGGGAGGTAACAACATGGCGGAACAGGAAGTCAAACTGACGAAGCTCTCCAAATGCGCCGGGTGCGGCGCGAAGGTGGGCGCGGGCGTGCTCAGCCAGCTTTTGGAGGGCATCCGCGTGCACCACGACCCCAACCTCATCGTGGGCTTTGACAAGAGTGACGACGCGTCGGTCTACAAGCTCACGGATGAGCTCGCCATTGTGCAGACGGTGGATTTTTTCCCGCCCATCGACGACGACCCGTATACCTTTGGCCAGATCGCAGCGACGAACGCGCTGTCGGATATCTACGCGATGGGCGCCGAGCCCAGGCTGTGCCTGAACATCATGGCCGTGCCCGAGTCCATGCCGCGCGAGGCCGTGCACGCGATGCTGCGCGGCGGCTATGACAAGGTCTACGAGGCCGGCGCGCTCATCACGGGCGGCCACTCGATCCACGACGACGAACCGAAGTACGGCCTCGCCGTGACGGGCTTTGCCCATCCCGGCAGAATTCTCACCAATTCCGGGGCAAAGGCGGGCGACGTGCTGTTTCTCACAAAGCCGCTCGGCATCGGTGTGGTGACCACCGCCGCACGCGCGGGACTCGTGTCCGGGGAAACGAGAAAATATGCCGTACAGCTCATGACCACGCTCAATAAGGGCGCGCGCGACGCGATGATGCAATACCGCGTGCACGCGTGCACCGACGTGACGGGCTTCAGCCTGCTCGGCCACGCGCTCGAGATGGCGCAGGGCAGCGGCCTTGCCGCCGAGATCGACACAAAGCGCGTCGCATTCCTGCCTGAGGTGCTGGAGCTTGCGCAGATGGGCGTGCTGCCCGCGGGCCTCTACCGGAACCGCAGCTTTGCCGAAGCCAGCGTCGAGCCGGGCGGGGTGGACCTTGCGGTGCAGGATCTTCTGTACGACCCGCAGACGGCTGGCGGACTGCTTATTGCCGTCGACCCTGAAGACGCGGATGAACTGCAAAAAGCGCTGGAAAAGAGCGTCCCCTGCGCGCAGCGCATCGGCCGGCTGCTCGAATATACGTCCGGCGCGCGCATCCGCCTTGTGTAAGAGGTGCGCGATGGAGGAATATATTCTGCAGCATGAGGACAGCGCGCGTATATTGGATGGCGCGGCGATTGCGCTGTTCTGTGACAGGCGCACGATGATCTTTTTTGAAATTGGCGAGCTGATATCGGTCTGCCGCGTGACGGGCGTACCCTTGGACGGAAAAGAGGAAGATGCGCTATGCTTCACCGGCCCCGACAGCCTGATGGGAAGACAATATGCGGTGCTGGTGCCCGCCCGGCATCCGGACCATGCCGCGCTGTGTGCCGCGCTGCCGGAAACGGCCGCGCCGCAGCCGTATCAAAAGCGCGTGTGCGGCCACACGGGGCCGCACCGGCATTAGCAGAATCATCTTCGCGGGTTTGCGCATACTACTGCTGAATCTTTGCAGGAGGTGCGCCATGAAAAAACGCCAGAAAGATCCGCAACCCGGCCCTGTGGAGCAGATGCTGGAAGAAGGAAGCAGCTTCACAGACCCACTCGGCAGTTGGACGGGAAAACCGGCGGAGGAGTACGAAACGCCGGTTCAGGATGCAGACGATCTCTGAAAGAGCGGCTCCGGCCGCTCTGAGGCTGTCGAAAAACTCCTTTGAGTGTATTTTTCCCGACGTACACGCCGCCGGGAAAAATGATCCACATGTCTTTCGCGCCTGCGGGCGCGAAACTCTGCGAGGCTTTTTCGACACGCTGAGAGCGGCTCCGGCCGCTCTTTCCGTTTGCCCGGCCGCTGAAAAATGCAAGTTCCTTACAAAAATATTCTGCATTTTTTGTAGGCTTTCACAGAAGAAAGTCGGCGTTCGTGCTGGAAAAAACCGGCCGGATACGGTATAATAGACAAAATAGCCGCTGCAACAGCGGAGTAAGGAGTGGTGAGATTGGCGGAGTCCGAATATGTCATTGAGATGCTGCATATCACGAAGGAATTCCCCGGCATCAAAGCAAATGACGATATCACGCTGCAGCTGCGGCGCGGCGAAGTCCATGCGCTGTTGGGAGAGAACGGCGCGGGCAAATCGACGCTGATGAGCGTGTTGTTTGGCCTGTATCAGCCGGAGCAGGGCATCATCAAGAAAAACGGCGAGGTCGTGAAGATCAACGACCCGAACGACGCGAACGACCTCAACATCGGCATGGTGCACCAGCACTTCAAGCTGGTCGAGTGCTTTACGGTGCTTGATAACATCATCCTGGGCGTCGAGCCCAGCAAGGCGGGCTTTTTGCAAAAGAAGCAGGCGCGCGAAAAGGTCGTTGCGCTGTCTGAAAAGTACGGCCTGCGCGTCGACCCCGACGCCAGGGTCGAGGATATCTCGGTCGGCATGCAGCAGAGAACGGAAATTCTCAAGATGCTCTACCGCGACAACGAGATTCTGATCTTTGACGAGCCTACGGCAGTGCTCACCCCGCAGGAGATCGACGAACTGATGCAGATCATGAAGAATCTCGCCGCCGAGGGCAAGTCCATCCTCTTCATTTCGCACAAGCTGGCCGAAATTATGGCCGTGGCCGACCGCTGCACCGTCCTGCGCAAGGGCAAGTGTATCGGCACCGTCAACACAAGCGAAACAAGCATGGAGGAATTGTCGTCCATGATGGTCGGCCGCCAGGTCAATTTCAAGGTCGACAAGCAGGACCGGACGCCCGGCGAGGTGGTTCTGGATGTGCAGGGGCTGACCGTGCCGTCGAAGCTCCACAAGAACAACGCCGTCAAGGACGTGTCGCTGCAGGTGCGCCGCGGCGAGATCGTCTGCCTTGCCGGTATCGAGGGCAACGGCCAGACGGAATTTGTCCACGCGCTCACAGGCCTTGAACGGCAGTCGGCCGGCTCGATCACCCTCTGCGGCAGGGACATCTCCAGGGCCAGCATCCGCCAGCGCTCGAAAGACGGCATGAGCCATATCCCCGAGGACCGGCACAAGCACGGCCTCGTGCTCGATTTCACGCTCGAGCAGAATATGGTGCTGCAGCGCTACTGGCAGCCGCAGTTCCAGAAGGGCGGCTTCATCAAATTTGACGCCGTGCGCGAATATTCCGACAAGCTCATCGAGCAGTACGACGTGCGCTCGGGCCAGGGCTCGGTCACCATCGCGCGCAGCATGTCCGGCGGCAATCAGCAGAAGGCCATCGTCGCGCGCGAGATTGACAAGGAGCCGGAGCTGCTCGTCGCCGTGCAGCCGACGCGCGGACTTGACGTCGGCGCCATCGAGTACATCCACAAGCAGCTCGTTGCCCAGCGCGACGAGAACAAGGCGGTGCTGCTGGTCTCGCTCGAGCTTGACGAGGTCATGAACGTCTCCGACCGCATCCTCGTCATGTACGAGGGCGAGATCGTCGGCGAATTCGACCCCAAAAACGTCACGGTCGAAGAGCTGGGTCTCTACATGGCCGGCGCAAAGAGAATGTAAGGAGGCCTTACAATGGAGAAAAAACAGTCGTTCTTTACATCGGCCGGCTTCGTGTCGCTGCTCTCGAGCATCATCTGCATCATCATCGGCCTCGTGGTGGGCTTTGTGGTGCTGCTGCTGCTCGGCGGTGAGAAGGCATATTCCGACGGTTTCCGGCAGATCCTGCTCGGCGGCTTCTACATGATGCCCTCCGGCATCGGCAAGGAGATCGTCACGGCCGCGCCGTTAATCATGTGCGGCCTTTCCGTCGCGTTCGCGTTCAAGACGGGCCTGTTTAACATCGGCGCCTCGGGCCAGTATACGCTGGGCGCGTTCGGCGGCCTGATCTTTGCGATCCTGCTGCATGCGCCGTGGTATGTGTGCCTGCTCATGGCGACGCTGTTCGGCGCCGTCTGGGGCGCGATTCCCGGCATCTTCAAGGCGTATCTCAACGTCAACGAGGTCATCACCTCCATCATGTTCAACTGGATCGGCCTGTATGGCTGCAACACCATCATGTATGGCCGCGGCTCGGGCGCAATGTACAATGCCAAGCAGGCCAAGACCTTCCCGGTCACGGGCGGCTCGCTCATCCCGTCGAAGATCTTCGGCTGGGACCTGGCCGAGAGCTTTGGCTACAAGTCCTGCACCATCGCGATTTTCCTGGCCATCATCGTGGCCGTGATTTTGTACATCATTCTCAACAAGACCACCTTCGGCTATGAGCTCAAGGCCTGCGGCAGCAACCGCAACGCGGCCAAGTATGCCGGCATCAACGAGCGGCGCAACATCATCTTGTCCATGCTCATTGCCGGCGCGCTGGCGGGCTTCGGCGCCGGACTGTTCTATCTGTCCGGTGCGGCGCAGTGGATTCCCGGCGATTCCACGGCACTGCCGAGCGAGGGATTTGACGGCATCTCGGTGGCGCTGCTGGCGTCGTCGAACCCGATCGGCGCGATCTTCTCGGCGCTGTTCATCTCCCACATCACCACCGGCGGCGGCCTGATGAACGCGTCGCTGTTCCCGCCTGAGATCGCGGATATCATCTCCGGCATCATCATCTACCTGTGTGCGTTCTCGCTGCTGTTCCGCAATATGATCCGCAACCTGCTGACCGGCAGGAAGAAGGAAAAGCCCGCGCCTGCAAAGGCGCAGCTGAAACCGGATGCGCCAGCGGCCGGCCCTGCTGCAAACGACGGAAAGGAGCGTGAGTAAGAATGTTTCTGATGCTGAAATATGCGCTGCTGTCTGCGACCGTTCTGATGCTGGTCGCGCTGGGCGGCTGCTTCTCCGAGCATTCCGGCGTCATCAACCTCGCCCTTGAGGGCATCATGGTCATCGGCGGCCTGATGGGCATTCTGGTTCTCAACCTCCTGCCGGCCGATACGCTGCCAGTGTGGAAGGTCGCGCTTTCCATCGCCGCGGCTGCCGTGGCGGGCGTGATCTACTCGGCGCTGCTGGCGTTCTCAGCCATCAACCTCAAGGCCGACCAGACCATCGGCGGCACGGCGCTGAACCTGCTGTCCACGGCCATCGCCATGGTTGTGGCCAAGCGCTTCAACGGCAGCCAGTCCGCCAAGCTCAGCTACGATAACACCCCGTTCATGTTCCAGATCGGCGGCCTCACGGTCAATGTGTTTCTGTTCATCGGCATCGTGCTGCTGATTTTATCCATCGTTGTGCTCTACAAGACCCGCTTCGGCCTGCGGCTGCAGGCGTGCGGCGAGCACCCGCAGGCGGCTGACTCCGTCGGTATCAATGTTTACAAAATGCGCTGGTCGGGCGTTCTGATCTCGGGCTTCCTCGCCGGTATCGGCGGCTTTGCCTACATCGTGCCCGCCGTTCAGGTGTGGAACTTTGAAGTCGGCGTGGCCGGCATGGGCTTCCTTGCCCTGGCGGTTATGATCTTCGGCCAGTGGAAGCCGGGCAGGATCGCGCTGGCGGCCATCTTCTTCGCCATTTTCAAATCGCTTGCCAATATCTACGACTCCATCAGTTGGCTCAACGCCCTGCATCTGACAAAGGAGCTGTACAACATGATGCCGTTTGCGGCGTCCATGATTATCCTCGCCTTCACCTCCAAGCGTTCGCGCGCGCCGAAGGCAGAGGGCATCCCCTACGACAAGGGACAGAGATAACACAAACCGGCACTGCGCCCAAAGGCCCTGCCTTTGGGCGCAGAAATTGTCGGAAAAAGCCGGCGGCCTTTCCGGCAAGAGCTGCGCGCTGCAAACTCTACGAGGCTTTTCTGGCTGCGGCATACAAATTGCTTTAGGAGGTAATGACCATGCGGATGGTTGATTTGATTGAAAAAAAGCGCGACGGCGGCATTCTGGCCGACGACGAGATCCGCTTTATCATCGAAGGCTTTACACACGGCTCGATTCCGGACTATCAGATGTCTGCGTTTGCCATGGCCGTGTTTTACAAGGGCATGACCGACCATGAGACCGCGGTGCTGACGGACGCGATGATGCGCTCGGGCGACACCATCGACCTCAGCCGCTTCGGCACGAAGTCGGTCGACAAGCACTCCACCGGCGGCGTGGGCGACAAAACCACGCTCATCCTCGCGCCCATCGTCTCGTGCCTCGGCGGCAAGATGGCTAAGATGTCGGGCCGGGGACTGGGCCACACGGGCGGCACGGTCGATAAGCTCGAGTCGATTCCCGGCTACCGCACCACACTCTCGGCAGAGGAATTCATGCAGCAGGTGGAGGACGTCGGCGTGGCCGTCATCGGCCAGTCGGGCAACCTCACGCCCGCCGATAAAAAGCTCTACGCCCTGCGCGATGTGACGGCCACCATTGATTCTCTGCCGCTCATCACGTCGTCAATCATGTCCAAAAAGCTCGCGGCTGGCTCACACTCGATCGTGCTGGACGTGAAGATCGGCTCCGGTGCGTTTATGAAGACGCTCGAAGACGGCAGAAGGCTTGCCGAAAATATGGTCGCCATTGGCAAGGCTTGCGGCCGGAACGTCACGGCGGTCATGACCAATATGGACATTCCGCTCGGCAACTACATCGGCAACGCCCTTGAGGTGATTGAGGCGGCTCAGGTGCTGCAGGGCCGCGGCTGTGAGGATCTGCGCAGCGTCTGCCGTGTGCTGGCGAGCAATATGCTTGTGCTCTGCAACGGCTGGGAGCTGGCATATGCCGAGCAGCAGGTGGATGAGGCTGTGGCCTCCGGCGCGGCATTTGCGCAGATGAAGCGCTGGATCGCCGCACAGGGCGGCGACGCTTCCGTGCTGGACGATGTGACAAAGCTGCCGCAGGCAAGCGTGCAGTATCAGCTCAAAGCGCCGCGCGCGGGCTATATTCAGCATATGGATACGCAGCTGGTCGGCGAGGCGTCCGCGATTCTCGGCGCGGGCCGCAAGACAAAGGAAGATTCCATCGACTTTGCCGCCGGTATCGTGCTGCAGAAGAAGACAGGGGACTTCGTCGAAGAGGGGCAGACGCTGGCGGTTTTGCACACGAATCAGGCAGATACATTGCCGGATAGCGGACGCGTCTTCCTGCGCGCCATCACCTTCGGCGACGCGCAGCCCGAAAAGCAGCCGCTGGTGTACGGTATCGTCCGATAAACGCGCAAAGGAGACAGAAAGATGACGGATATGATTGTGATCGGCGTTGCCGGCGGCTCCGGCAGCGGCAAAACAACACTTGTCAGGGCACTCGTCAACCGGTTCGGCGACAATATTACGGTCCTCAGCCACGACAACTACTACAAGCGCCACGACGAGCTGACGTATGAAGAGCGCGCGAAGCTCAACTATGACCACCCGGACGCATTCGACACGGACATGATGATCGAGCACCTGAAAAAGCTGCGCAGCTGGCAGGCCATCGACTGCCCGACGTATGATTACACCATCCACAACCGCGCCGAGGCGGTGCTGCACATCGAGCCGCGCCGCGTCATCGTGGTCGAGGGCATTCTGATCTTTGCCAGCGAGGCGCTGTGCAATGAGATGGACATCAAAATCTTCGTCGACGCCGACGCCGACGTGCGTCTGTGCAGGCGTATCCGCCGCGACGTCAAAAAGCGCGGCAGAAGCATTGATTCCGTCATCGAGCAGTATATGGCGACCGTCAAGCCCATGCACGAGCAGTTCGTCGAGCCAAGTAAAAAGAACGCCAATCTCATCGTACCCGAGGGCGGCAAGAACCTTATCGCGCTGGAAATGATCATCAACCGTATCCAGCGGCATATCGATATGGAGTGACAAAACGGCTCCCGCCGGTTGGCGGGAGCCGTTTTGTCATAAAAATTGGATAGCTGCGTCAATAAATATAGTCTATGATTGTTGGGTACGTCCGGCTCTCACTTACATATACAAAGTTTGACATGTTGAGAGTAGCGTCTGAACGGGTCTTCCGGTATTTAATGCATGATAAATTGTTTGCGAAATTGGCTTCATTCGTATTCTTCCGAATGCCATATTAACGATCAGTTCTTATCTGTGTTTTTATATCGACGCACATCATCAGCGCTCATACCAATGACTTTCCCACGAAGCATGTTTTTTGCATCTGTTGGCGGTGTGTCTTTCGGAGTTGACAGTTCCCTCGCGATGCACAGATTCCCTTCGAATTCGAATACGTACACATTGTCACCAACGGTACCCTCAGTACACGCAAGTTCCCGTTGAGGATTGCTGGTGACCTCGCAAATCTGACCGACCATTATTGCGTCTTCGGGCAGGTCAATCTCATATGGCATAGACGTTTGGTAGAGTTGCCCCTGATAGACGATTGCCATACTAAGGTCTTCCGTTCCTGTTGGTACGACTACTTCTGTGTCATATCCGTTTTTTTGCGCAGCCTCTGTGTTTGGCATCAGCAGCCCTATGCCAACGAGCAACAGGATTACAAAACAGAAGATCAGTATTTGTTTCATATTGCACCCCCCATTTTATATATTGCTGCTTTATTTGAATATAGCAAATCAACAAATAGTTGTCAGCATATACACTAATTTCATTATTACAAGACAAATTAGGGGGTTGGTTGGGCTGCATGAATTTGGAAAAAAATATGACCGCCGGTTCGTCCGGCGGTCAAAAATACTACAGGCAGTGCTGCAGCAGCGAATAGAGCATCTGCGCGTGGCGGCACTCGTCAGCCGCGAGGCTTTCAAATGTACACGCATGCTCGCCTGCGCGCTGGGCCAGCTCCGCGTATTGCCGGTGTCCTTTCAGCTCGCCAGCGTACTGCTCGCGCAGCGCCTCGTTCAGGCACGCCACGCATGCCGGTCGCGCCGGCTCGGGGCACGCCTTTTTGCCGGTCAGGATGTAATACATGGCGGACAGCATCTTTGCATGCCGCTTTTCATCGGCTGCGATGCACTGCAGCGTCCGGCGCACGCACCCGCGCGCCATGCAGGCGAGGTGGCAGTAGGTCGCGTGGTCGCGCAGCTCATCCTCGATCAGATCGAGCAGCGCCTCTTCGTTCAGCACAGGCTTCTGCTCGCACATCTGGGGCTTTTGCTTCATCGTGTCCACCGGGCACGACACGCCCATCACGCGGCTCCAGACACGCTCGGCCTGCTTGGGGTCAATGTTGCTCATGAAATCCCTCCTTCCGTCCATCATATGAGCGGCCGCACCGGTTTGCCTCTGTCCCGGCAGGAAGAAAATCACAAAAAATCGCCGAAAAAGACGGCGAATTTCCACGATAAAACAGACTAAAAATCTTGTAATTGGGAAATGACTGTGCTAGAATATTTTTTCGTGAGATTCCGCATCAAAAGAAAGGGGCGCAGCATATGACGCAGGACAAGATCAGAAACATTGCGATCATCGCGCATGTCGACCACGGCAAGACGACGCTGGTCGATGAAATGCTGAAGCAGGGCGGTGTGTACCGCGAAAACCAGGTCGTGGCCGACCGCGTGATGGACTCGGGCGATCTCGAGCGCGAGCGCGGCATCACGATTCTGGCCAAGAACACCGCCGTTCATTATAAAGATTACAAGATCAATATCGTCGATACCCCGGGCCACGCCGACTTCTCCGGCGAGGTTGAGCGTATCCTCAAGATGGTTGACGGCGTCCTGCTGCTGGTCGATGCCGCTGAGGGCCCGATGCCGCAGACGCGCTTTGTGCTGCAGAAGGCGCTGGAGCTGGGCCACAAGGTCATCGTGGTCGTCAATAAGATCGACCGGCCCGACGCACGCGTGCATGAGGTCATGGACGAGGTGCTCGAGCTCCTGCTCGACCTCAACGCCACCGAGGAACAGTTCGACTCTCCCACCATTTTCTGCTCTGCCCGGCAGGGTACGTCGTCCTACGGCCCCGACGATCCCGGCAAGGATCTGGTGCCGCTGTTCGAGACGATCATCAGCTATATCGACCCGCCCAAGGGCGAGGCGGACGGCCCGCTGCAGGTACTGGTGTCGTCGATCGACTATAACGAATTTGTCGGCCGTATCGGCATCGGCCGCATCGAGCGCGGTACCATCAACCAGAATCAGGAGGTACTTGTTACCGACTACCATGACTCGTCCCTCAGGCAGAAGGCGAAGATTGTCGCGCTGTATGAGTTCACGGGCCTGGGCCGCAGCCCGATCCAGTCGGCCAGCGCCGGTGAGATCGTGGCGTTCTCCGGCATCTCCGATATCACCATCGGCCGCACCATCTGCGCGCTCGACAGCCCCGAACCGCTGCCGTTTGTGAAGATCTCCGATCCGACAATCGAAATGACCTTCTCCATCAACGATTCGCCGTTTGCCGGCCGCGAGGGCAAGTATGTCACCTCGCGCAATCTGCGCGACCGGCTGCAGCGCGAACTGCTGAAAGACGTGTCGCTGCATGTGACCGAGGTCGGCACGGACTCGTTCAACGTTGCCGGACGCGGTGAGATGCACCTGTCGATCCTCATCGAGACGATGCGCCGCGAGGGCTATGAATTCCAGGTCTCCACGCCGCACGTCCTGAACAAGGAGATCGACGGCAAGCTCTGCGAGCCGATTGAGCGCATGGTCGCCGACGTCCCGGAAAACTCCGTCGGCGCGGTCATCGACAAGATTTCGCAGCGCAAGGGCGAGCTGACCACCATGACCCCCATCGGCAGCCGGATGCGGCTGGAATTTCTGGTGCCGACGCGCGGCCTGTTCGGCTACCGCAATGAGTTTTTGACCGATACGCGCGGCGAGGGCATCATGGCCTCCACGCTCGATTCCTACGCGCCCGTGAAGGGCGAGATCGAGCGCCGGCAGACCGGCTCTCTGGTTGCATTTGAAACGGGCGAGGCGTGCGCCTACGGCCTCGGCAACGTGCAGGACCGCGGCACGCTGTTTATCGGCCCGGGCGTCGAGGTCTATGCGGGCATGATTGTCGGCATCTGTAATCGCAACGAGGATATGTCCGTCAACGTCTGCAAGAAAAAGCAGCTGACAAATATGCGCGCCGCAGGCTCTGACGACGCCATCCGGCTCGCGCCGCCCAAGATCCTCTCGCTTGAGCAGTGCCTGGAATACCTGGCCGACGACGAGCTGCTGGAGGTCACGCCGAAAAATCTGCGCATGCGCAAGCGCATCCTCGACCACTCGGCCAGAATGCGTGCCGTGATGAAGAGCAGACAATAAATACTGCAGAAAAACGCCGGAGGACGAACCCGTTCTCCGGCGTTATTTCTGTCGTTATTTTCCTGTCGCCTGATCGATCAGCGTGATCTCAACCAGATAGTATTTCCCGCCGCGGTAGACGGTGAGCGTCACGGTGTCGCCTGCGACGAACTGGTTCTTCACCGTGTTCAGTTCGCTGATCGAGGTCACAGGCGTGTCGTTGATGGCGGTAATGACGTCGCCCTCGGCAAGACCCTTGGCCTTGGCGTCGCTGCCCTCGGCGACGGAGGTGACATAGATGCCGGACGGCAGGTGGTAATACGTCCGGAATGTCTGCGGCAGTGTTTCGCCCGTGATGCCGATGGCCGGCCGCCCGGCGACGTAGCCGTTTTCAATCAGCTCGTCGATGATGGGCTTGGCGACGGCAATGGGAATGGCGAAGCCGAGCCCCTCGACGCTGGCGGAGGAATAGTACGAGCTCATTTTCATCGTGTTGATGCCCACGACCTGCCCGTAGCAGTTGATGAGCGGCCCGCCGGAGTTGCCGTTATTGAGCGCGGCGTTGGTCTGGATCAGCGTCATCGTACGGTCGTCCACGGTGAGGTCGCGGTTGATGGCCGAGATGATGCCGTTTGTCATCGTGCCGCGCAGCTGCACGCCGAGCGGGTCACCGATGGCAACCACGGCATCGCCCACGCGCAGCTGGTTCGAATCGCCGAACTGCGCCGGCTGCAGACCGGAAGCGTCCATCTTCAGCACGGCGATGTCGCTGATCTCGTCGCTGCCGATGAGGATGGCGTCGTACTGCTCGTCGCTGCTGGTGAGCACGGAGATGACCTGCGCGCCGCTTACGACATGGTGGTTCGTGATGACGTAGCCGTCTTCGGACATGATGATGCCCGTGCCGCTGGCCGTGCCCGTGGGCGTGGCGGAGGAGATGGATACGACGCTGCCGATGACCCGCTGGTAGATCTCCTGCAGGCTGAGCGCATCGTCTTCATCGGACGGGCGCGTCGGCACCGAGCGCGGCGAATCCGTGATGGTCAGTGTGGTGCCCGTGCCGATGGGCGTGGGGGCTGGCTGCGTGTCCGCCACGTCCGTGTGCGTGTCGGGTACGGACGGCTGCTGCGCAGTGGGCTGCTGCACGGCGGGCGCCTCTTCAGCCTGGGCCTGCCTGGCGCCGAGGGAGAAGGTAAAGCCGTCTTCCGTGCGCTCCACCGAGACGCCGAAGTTGCGCACCACATAGAACACGCCCGCCGTCAGCGCAACGAGCAGCAGCAGCGCAACAATGCCCAGCAGCGCGTTCAGCCTGCGCTTGTGGCGGCTGGAGCTCATGGGCGTCTTTCCCGCGGGGGGATAGTAGCTGCCTGTGGGCACGTCATCATAGGGATATATGGAATTGTCGTCATAGAAGCCGTTTTCATCGTAATAGCTCATAGAGGACACCTCGGAAACTGTTGAAAAAATCCGGCGGACTCCCGCAGGAGAACCGGGGCTATACTGCAAGTATACCCGCAATTCCGGACAGAATGTTGAACGTTTTGTAAATCCCTCCGTCAGCGTACGACGGGCAGGGTGAAGCTGAAGCGTGTGACGCCGTTTTCACTCTCGGCCCAGATATCGCCGCCGTGCGCGCCGACGATGGTCTTGGCGATATAGAGCCCGAGCCCCCAGCCCTCGCGGTCGGCCGAGCGGCTCTTGTCGGCCTTGTGGAAGCGGTCAAACAGCAGCGGCAGCTCCTCGGGCGCGATGGTCGGGCCGGTGTTCTGCACCACGGCGCAGGCCGTGGACGATTTGACGCTGAGAAACAGCGACAGATTGCCGCCGGGCGTGCAGAATTTAATGGCGTTGTCGAGCAGGTTGTAGAATACCTGCGTGATGCTGTCGCGCTCGGCCCGCGTCCAGACCGGCTTTTCGGGCAGATCGACGCTCACCTGCAGGTGCTTGGCGTTGATCTTCTGCTCGAAGGTGATGAGCACGTCGCTCATCGCCTCGCCCAGGTCGAAGCGTGTCTTGCGGCTTTCGTCGATGCCCTGCGCCTGCATGCGCGCAATGTCGAGCATGTTGCGCACAAGCCGCGAGAGCCTGCGCACCTCGCTGGAGACGATCTGCATATAGTGCTGCTGCTTTTCCGGCGGGATGGTGCCGTCGAGCATGCCGTCGATGTAGCCGCCGATGGTGGTCATGGGCGTTTTCAGCTCGTGTGAGACGTTGGCGACAAATTCCTGCCTGCGCTGCTCGGATTCCTCCAGCGAGGTGGCCATGGCGTTGAACGCCTGCGCCAGGTCGTTGATCTCGCGCGTATTCTTTTCCGAGACCTCCACGCGCGCGGACAGGTCGCCCCGGCCATAGCGCCGGGCCGTCTCGGCCACCTGCGCCAGAGGCCGCACCTGGCTGCGCGAGAAGAACGTCGCGGCCGCGAGCGAGATCACGATGACGATCATCGCCGGGTAGAGGAAGAGCGCGACGCTGTGCGACACAAGCTCCAGCGTCTGCGTCATGGCCGACGAGACGATGACGTAGCCGATCGTCTCGCCCGTCGCGTCAGAGCTGATACAGACGCCCGTGATATAGCGCGGCTCGTCGTAAATCCCATGCAGAATGTCGGTCTCCGGCGCTTTGCCGCCGCGCGCAATGGCGGCTGTGAAGGCAGGATCGACGGTCTTTCCAAGATGCGAGCAGCTCAGCTCACTGCACGAGCACAGCAGCACTGTGCCCGTCTCGTCGCAGACCAGCGCCTCGGCGCCGCCGATCTCGGAGAAGAAGGACAGACTCATGCGAAAATCCCAGCTGCTCTCCAGTGCGCCGGCCGAGTCGTAGGCGCGGGCAAGATTTGCCACGGCTTCGGCGTTGCCGCGCAGCGTGTCGACGGCCTGCGTCTGCAGGGAGCTTCTCATCAACGTCAAAAACGAGATGCCCGTGATGAGCATGCACACCAGCAGCAGCGCGGCGATCATGGTGAACTGCCGGCTGAAGGTCGTTTTCATGTGTTACACGACCTCAAATTTATATCCCACGCCCCAGACGGTCTTGAGGGACCACTGATCCGAGACGCCCTCGAGCTTTTCACGCAGGCGCTTGACGTGCACGTCCACCGTGCGGCTGTCGCCGAAGTAGTCAAAGCCCCACACCTCGTCGAGCAGCTGGTTGCGCGTATAGACGCGGTTGGGAGACGAGGCCAGATGGTACAAAAGCTCCATCTCCTTGGGCGGGGTCTCGACGCGCTTGCCGTCTACGATCAGCTCGAACGAATCGAGGTCGATGATAAGTTTGTCAAACGTCAGGCGGCGGGCCTTGCTCTTGTCGTCACCCGATGCGCGGCGCAGCACCGCCTCGATGCGCGCCAGCACTTCTTTCATTTCAAAGGGCTTGGTGATATAGTCATCCGCGCCCTGTTTGAGGCCCGAGACCTTGTCGCTCGTCTCACCCTTGGCGGTGAGCATGATGACGGGCGTCTGCGCCTCCTGCCGGATCTTCTGCAGCACGCCCCAGCCGTCCAGAATCGGCAGCATGATGTCCAGCAGCACCAGATCCGGATGTACGCGCCGGAACTGCTCGACGCCCTGCGCGCCGTCGGACGCGACGGCCGTGGTATAGCCCTCTTTTTCCAGATACATCCGCAGAAGCTCCGCGATATTTTGCTCGTCTTCCACGATCAGAACGGTTTTCGCCATGCTTCATTCCTCCTTCTCTTCTTTCGTTTCAACCATATTATAGCCCAAGCGGCGCGCTTTGCGTGAACTTTTTGTAAAACCTTGTAAATGCAATCCGGCAAGAAAAAACGGGAAATTTCTGTTTTTCCCGTTTCGCATTGCTGAAAGATATGATATGATATGACAAATGCGAAGGAGAAGAATGCCTATGGAAGCTACACCGAGAATGCACGATCACGCGCTCGTATCGCGTACAGCGGCCGCGGCCGGATGTGTGCTGTTAAAAAACGTTGCAAATACCTTGCCGCTGCTGAAGCAGGACGGTGCGCCGCTGCGCGTGGCCGTCTTCGGTGCCGGGCAGATTGCCACAGCCTTCTGCAGCGCGGGCATGACGCCGTGGCGCACGGTGAATATCCTCGATGGCCTGTGTGCGTCGGAGAAGCTGACGGTCGACGGCCTGCTCAGCCACAAATACCGCACCTGGGCGCTTGGACATCCGGACGGAAGCCAGATGCCGCTTGGCAGTGTCAGTATGGAGGAGTTTGCGGAAAATAACGATGCAGCTGTCGTCGTCATCACGCGCGCAGCGGAGGACGGGCGGCTGCAGCTGACAGACGAGGAAGAACAGATGCTGCAGCTCGTCACGGGTGCGTTTTCGCGCGTCGTGCTGGTGCTCAACACCCCGGGCTTTATCGAGCTTTCTGATGCTGCGCTGGCGTGCGGCGCAGTGCTGCTGCTGGGCGTGGCCGGGCAGGAGGCGGGACTGGCGCTGTGTGACGTGCTGACCGGCAAGGCCGTACCCAGCGGGCATCTTGCGCACACGTGGCCCATGTGCGCAGCCGATTTTGACGAGGCCTGCGCGCAGCCGGACGTGTTCACGGGCTACCGCTATTTTGACACCTTCGGTAAGGACGTGCGCTATCCCTTCGGCTACGGCCTCGGCTACGGCAAGGCGGAGCTCGGCGAGGTGGCGGTGGGGCTGGACGGCTGCGACGTGACCGTGTCGGCGACGGTTGAAAACACAGGCGAGCGCTGGCCTGTGCAGGAGCTGGTGCAGGTCTACGTGTCGCACGAGGGCCACAGCGAGCGGCCGGTGTATTTTCTTGACTGCTTCAAAAAAAGCGCGCTGCTCGCGCCCGGCGAGAGCCAGACGCTGCAGCTGCGGTTTCCGGTGACAGAGCTGTCGGTCTTCCACGAGGATGCGTCGAGCTATGTGCTCGAAGACGGCTATTATGATATCCGCATCGGCACCAGCTGCCGCGCCAGCTGCATCGCGGGCTCGCTGCGCGTCACGCGCAGCGCCGTGGTGCAGGCCGTTTCGCCGCTGCATATGGCGCCGGGTCTCAGCCGCAGCCGCACGGGCGTGCAGCCGTTTACCTATTCCGGCGAGGCGGAGGAGCTGGCCGCCGCGCGCAGATGCGCCATCCGCCTGTCCGACCGGAACCTGCCGCGCCGCAGCCGCAGGAAGGGCCGCGAGTTTTCCGGCTGCCGCCCGGACGGAAACAGCTATACGCTCGCCGACGTGAAGGCGGGCCGGTGCAATCCGTTTACGTTCCTTGCGGCCATGGACGATCACAGCCTGCGCGAGCTTGTCTGCACGTTCGGCGCGCATGCACCAGAAATACCCGGCGCACTGGGCGCGTCGGCAGGGCTTGAACGCTACGGCGTTCCTGCGCTCACCATTGCAGCCGGCGGCGAAGGATTGCAGCTGACAAGAGAGGTCAAGGACGAAGCGGATAAGACGGTGCGCCATCAATACTGCACGGCGTTTCCCATGGCATCGGCGCTGGCGTGTTCGTTTGACCCCGAACTCATCCGCGCGGTGGGCCGGGCGATCGGCCGTGAGATGGCCGAATACGGCGTGGATCTTTGGCTTGCGCCAGGCGCGTCGCTGCAGCGCTCGCCCGCGCAGCCGGGCTTTGCCGATCGCTGGTCGGAGGACCCCGTGGTGAGCGGCCTTTGCGCCAGGGCCATGGCCGAGGGCGTGCGCCCCTATGGCGCGGCGGTGCTGCAGATTGCCTGCAGCCGGCGTGAAGTGCTGCTCGGCCAGAGCGCGCTGCGCGATGTGTACGGTCTCGGCTTTGAGATCGCGGCCGGGGCGTTTGACGCGTGCCTGCTGCCCGCGGTGACGCTGGGTGGCGAACCCGTGTGCGAGGACAGCGCGATTGTGCGCTCGCTCGTGGTGGATTGGCGCTATACCGGCATGTTTTTGGCCGACGGTGAGCGCTACGCCGCCGAGCCGACGCGCGTAGCGCTGGAAAAATCGGCGCTGCGCATCCTGCGTGTCATTCTGAATTCTAAAAAAGGATAAAATACGGGCCGAACCACAGGGTTCGGCCCGTATTTTATAACATATCCGCGAGTTTTTGCAGCGCCGCGCCGAACGAATCCGCGTCCAGCTCGGCGTAGTTCACCACCACGCAGCCATGCGCCTCCGGCGCGGGCGGGCCGACGTAGTACGACGATAAAAACGGCGCCTGCAGCCCGGCTGAGCGCAAAAGCGGCGCGAGCTGGCTGTCGGAAAGCGCCGTGCGGATGCGCAGCACAAAGTGCAGTCCCGCGTCGGCGCGCAGCGCGGTAAAGTGCCGGGCAAATTCCGGCTGCGCCACGAGCGCAAGCAGCTTGTCGCGCTGCGCGCGGTAGTGTTTTTTCATGCGGCTCAGGTGCTTGTCAAAATAACCCTCGTCCAGAAAGCGCGTCAGCGTCAGCTGCTCAAAGCTCGGCACACAGCAGCTGTAAAAGCCCATCTTCTGCTGCCACAGTGGCAGAAGCTCCTTGGACAAAATCATATAGCTGATGCGCAGCGCCGGCGTGATGGTCTGCGAGAATGTGTTCATGTAGATGACCCTGCCCAGATAGTCCATGCTCTGCATTGTGGGGATGATCCTGCCGGAGAAGCGGTATTCCGAGTCGTAGTCGTCTTCGATGATATAGCGGTCGGGCTTTTCCGCCATCCACGCCATGAGCGCCTGCCGGCGGCTGATGGGCATGACCACGCCCGTGGGGAAGTGGTGCGACGGCGAGATGTGCACCACGCTGGCCCCGCTTGCTTCAAGCGATTCGACCATGATGCCGTCGTCGTCCATCCCGATGGGGACAAGCTCGGCAGCGTTGGCCTGATATACGTGTGCGATCTTCCGGTGGCCCAGCGCTTCGAGCGCGTAACGCCGTCCGTGCCCCAGGAACTGGATGAGCAGGCTGTAGAAATACTCGGTGCCCGCGCCGATGAGAATTTGCTCCGGCGAGACGAACACACCGCGCTGGCGCATGAATTCATCGGCAATGGCCTTGCGCAGGGCAAAAAGACCTGCGCTCGGCACGCGCTGCAGAAGATTCTGCTGCGTGTCCAAAATCACGCTGCGCATCAGCCGCGCCCAGACGGAGAACGGGAACAGCGACGCCGCTGCGCCGGGCGCGGCCTGCGGCTCCGGCGGCTCGGCGGCGCGTGCCTGCGGCGCACCGGATGCGGGCGGCTGGGCGAGCTGGATGGAGGCGACGTAGTAGCCCGAGCGCTCGCGCGACGAGATATACCCCTCGGCCAGAAGCTGGTTGTAGGCCGTCTCCACGGTGATCTTGCTGATATTCAGATGCCCGGACAGTGCACGCTTCGACGGCAGGCGTTCGCCGCCGGCGAGTCTGCCGCAGAGAATATCGGCCTTGATGGCGCTGTAGAGCTGCTCATACAGCGGCGTTCCGGCCTCACGGGAGAGAGAATAGGATAAAAGCATGTTCTGGCCCTGCCAAAATAAGATTTTTCTGGCAATTTCTTAAATGCCAGTTTATGCTATGATACTAGCAGATTCTGCAAGAGAAAGCAAGAGGGGATATCTATGAAACAAAAATCCGCATTTTCGACCTACCGCATCGTCTTTATCGCCGTCATGGCAGCTATCGTCTGCGTGGTCACGTTCTTCCGTTTCCCGCTGCTGGGCTCCAAGGTGCATCTGGCCAACGCCATGTGCCTGCTCTCAGGCCTGCTGTTCGGGCCGGTCGGCGGCGGCCTTGCCGCGGGCTTGGGTTCCGGACTGTATGACGTGCTCTTCGGCGGCTATGACATCATTCAGGGCCTGATTACCTTTGTGTCCAAATTCCTCATGGCGGCCATCTGCGCATGGATTGCGGGCACGCATAAGGGAAAGCTCAACCACCTGCGCGTGGTCGTGGCTGCGGTCGTTGGCGCGCTGAGCTATGTGCTTCTGTATATGCTCAAGACCTTCGTCTATCAGCGCTTCGTCTATGGCTATCCGATGGAGACGACCTGGGCCACCATGCTCAGCAAGCTCCCGGCCTCGGTCATCAACGCCGCTGTTGGCATCGTCGTGAGCCTGGTGCTCTTCTTCGCCATGAGCCCGGCACTCAAAAAGGCGGGCCTGCTCGAGAAGATCGAAAAGTAAACCCGGTATTCATCTGAAAACAGCCTACCGCAGATCTGCGGCAGGCTGTTTTTATGAACTTTTTTGCTGCAAATAGGATCCGACCTCACTGGGCGCGATGCCGAGCACAAAGGCAAATTCGCCCTGGATCATCTCCTCGGCAGTTTTCCAGTTGCGCAGCTCTGTGGAGCTGACGGATTTGCGCGAAACGGCGCGCTCAGCCTGCCGCGCGTGCAGCGTCTTGCACAGGCGCAGCAGCATCGTACAGTCGTGCCCGGCGAGAATCGTGCGGTAGTAGTCGCCCGCCATGCGGCTGTTTTCCGGCACGTCGTCAAGAAGCGGCAGCTTCGGCAGCTGCGGCAGAAGCGCGTCGAGCTCGTCACGCGAGATGAGCGGGCGTATCAGGACGCGGCCGTCGACCGGCGCATAGATCGTGCCGCCGTGGTAATGCGGCGTGAGCGTATAATACTGTTTTGACCTGTCCAGCCCGGAAACGTTTGGGCAGCCGATGCCGTCCACATGACACACACCTTCGTATCCGTAGATCACATAATCTCCGACTGCAAACATATTCTCCCTCCTGTGCGCATAAAAGGCCAAATCCGTCCATTTCACATCCATTATAACAGAAAAGGAAGAAAGAATGTAAGATAAAGTTTGAAAAATTTAAATTTTTTTCTCGCAGGGGAGCAGAAAAGCGCCGGCAGCGGAAGTTCCTTCCCGCATCCGGCGCGCAGCGTCAGGATGTGCAGCGGAGACTGCCGCGGCGCATCAGGGCGTCGCGTCCTGATAATCAAAGAGCGCCTGGCTGAGCTCCAGAATCTCCGGCTCATCCAGTGAATTTTCAAACCGCACCGAGCCTGTCTGCGCATCGGGGGCGAGCAGGCCGCGCTCGGCGAGCTTGCGTCTGAGCTGCATTGCGATGCCAGCGCTGCCGTCCATGATTGCGGGCCTGCGGCCGACAACCTTGCGGATCGCACCGGACAAGAACGGGTAGTGCGTGCAGCCGAGCACAACGGCGTCGATGGGAACCTTGAGATACGGCTCGAGCTTGTCATAGAGGTAGCGCTCGACGGCCTCGCCGCGCAGAATGCCCTGCTCGACAAATTCCATGAGCCCGCCGCAGGCGACGGGTACGATTTCGGCCTGCGCGCCGTACTGCTGCTGCAGGGAACGGAATTTTTTCTCCTGCAGCGTCATGGGCGTGGCCATGACCAGAATATGCCCGCCCGGGAAACGCTCGGCCGCGGGCTTGATGGCGGGTTCGGTGCCGATGATGATGAGCCCGGGATACGCCTGGCGCAGCGGGCGGATGGCCACGGATGTGGCCGTGTTGCAGGCGATGACAAGGGCCTTGACGCCCTGTTCGAGCAGATGGCACACAGCGGTGCGGCAGAGCGCAAGCACCTCGTCCGCGGTCTTCACGCCGTAGGGCGCGTGCAGCGAGTCGCCGTAGTAGAGATAGCGCTCCTGCGGCAGAAGGCGCACCGTCTCACGCAGCACGCTGATTCCGCCGAGACCGGAATCAAAAAAAGCAATGGGCAATTCCTGTGGCAGCATCGCGCCCGCCTCCTTAAAAAAGAGTATAACCTATTATAGCACTGTTCGGATGCGCTTTCAATAAAGTTGCGCGCCCATGGCGCGGACAGAAAACCGCCCGGTTTCCCGGCGGCGTGTACGTCGGGAAAAATACACTCCGGCCTGCAAGTGTGCAGGCTGTCCGCTTTTGGCGGACAGATCGTGCGCGCAGCAGGCCGCAGTCTGTTGTCGAAAAACTCCAAAGGAGTTTTTCGACAGCCACCCGCCCGGAATTTGCATTCCGGGCGGGTGCGATATTTGAGGCAGGATTACTGGACGATGAAGTTGACGGACTTGTCGCCCTGCTCGTCCTTGCCGTACTCGTAGTCCTTGCCGGGCATGATGGCGTTGAGGACAATACCGGCGATGGAGCCCACGGCCAGACCAGACAGGCTGATGGCGCCGAGCTGCAGCGAACCGGCAGTGGAGTAGCTGATGCCGATGCTGAGCACGAGGATGAGCGCCGCAATCAGAACGTTTCTGGACTTGGTGAAGTCAACCTTGTTCTCGACCACGTTGCGCACGCCGACGGCGGAGATCATGCCGTACAGGACCAGCGACACGCCGCCGATGGTGGCTGCGGGCATGCTGGAGATGATGGCCGCGAACTTCGGGCTGAAGGAGAAGAGCATGGCCAGCACAGCCGCGATGCGAATCACGCGCGGGTCGTAGATCTTGCTCAGGGCCAGAACGCCGGTGTTTTCGCCGTAGGTGGTGTTGGCGGGCGCGCCGAACAGGGCGGCCAGCGTGGTGGCCAGACCGTCGCCCATCAGGGTGCGGTGCAGGCCCGGGTCGGCGATGAAGTTGCGGTTGCAGGTGGAGGAGATGGCGGACACGTCGCCGATGTGCTCGACCATGGTGGCAAGCGACAGCGGGACGATGGTGATGACGGCGGTCAGCAGCATGTGGCCGTCGAGGTTATCGCGGGTGAACAGACCGAAGACGGTGGACTCCATGTGGACAGGCAGCGCGATCCACTTGGCATCGGAGACATTCTGTACAAGCGCAGCGCGCACGGCGGGGTCGGCGATGACGGCGACCACATACGAGGCGATGACGCCGAGCAGGATGGGGATGATCTTGACCATGCCCTTGCCCCAGATGTTGGCGGCGATGATGACAACGATGGCGACCAGCGCGATCCACCAGTTGTTGGAGCAGTTGTTGATGGCGGAGGACGACAGGTTTAGGCCGATGGCGATGATGATGGGGCCGGTGACGATGGGCGGGAAGAAGCGCATGACCTTGCTGGCGCCGAAGATCTTGAACAGGGCGGCAAGCACGACGTACACAAGACCGGCGCAGGCCACGCCGAAGCAGGCGTAGGGCAGCAGCTCAGTGTTGGGGGTGGTGCCGTCGATCAGCGGGGCGATGGTGGCGTAGCCGCCGAGGAATGCAAACGAAGAGCCGAGGAAGGCCGGAACCTTGCCGCCGGTAATGAGGTGGAACAGCAGCGTGCCGAGACCGGCGAACAGAAGCGTGGTGGACACGTCAAGGCCCGTCAGAATCGGAACCAGAACGGTCGCGCCGAACATGGCAAACATATGCTGGAAGCCCAGCACAAGCATACGGCCCTTGCCGAGTGTTCTGGCGTCATAGATGCCTTCTTCGGGGATTTTGTACTTACCCATGGTTTATCTCCTCTCTTTCCGGTTTCCGGAGGTCTGCTGTGCGTGCCGCGCGGCATAAAAAAACAGGAACCGTGAAAATGGAAATCCCAAAATCACAATTCCTGAAATTGAAGCTGCGAAGGCTTTTGAAAAATATGGCCGTCGGAAACAAACACGAGGGCCCGTCTTTTCCATTCCAGCTTTTTCAGCGTTCTGCACAGCATTGGACGCGCCCCCTTCACATTTTTTCCGGGGGTTATTATATACGCGGCCGCTTCGAAATGCAATTAGAAAAATTGTTGGAAAAATATACAAGGCTTCGCGCATTTTTTCGGCAAAATGCTGCCGCGTCCGGCAAGATGCCCCGCAAACCGGCAGGCCACCCTACCGCCCGCCGCCCTTGCCGCCCGCGACGATGTCGGTCAGCGTGAAGCGGCGCAGATACGCCTCGATTACCTCGTCGAGGCCCTTCCACAGCCAGAGCGTCCGGCAGGTGTCCGACTGCTCACACTCGCTGCTGTCGTCTACGCACTGTACCGGCGCGAGCGAGCCCTCGGTCAGGCGCAGGATCTCATAGGCGGAATACGCCTCGGGCGGACGCGACAGGCGGTAGCCGCCGTGCTTGCCGCGCAGCGCGTCGAGAATGCCCGCCTTGCTCAGTACGGCAAGGATGCTCTCGAGATATTTTTCTGAAATGCCCTGCCGTTCTGCAATTTCGGTCAGGGGGATGTGGCCCTCGTCCGCGTGCTCGGCCAGGTCGATCATGACGCGCAGCGCATAGCGGCCCTTGGTGGAGATCATCATCGGGATATCGCCTCCTTCTTTCAACCTACTATACTACTGGGAATAAGAAATGACAAGTGGAAAATCTGCAATTTACAATGTTTTTTTTCTGTGTTACAATATACTGGGGTTGTTCAGGAACGCGCACGCAGCGGCGAGTCGCCCCGCCCGAAAGGAGAACGCGATGCAGTTTCGTTTTTTTGCCATGCTCTCGCGCATGCGCTATATCAACCGTTGGGCGCTGATGCGCAACACCTTTGAAGAGAATGTGCAGGAGCACAGCCACATGGTTGCTGTGCTGGCGCATGCTTTGGCGCTCATCCAGCGCGATATCCTCGGCCAGCCTGCCGATCCCGACCGCTGTGCGGCGGCGGCGCTGTTCCACGACGCGCCGGAGATTCTGACCGGCGATCTGCCCACCCCCATCAAGTATTTTAACCCGGAGATCAAAAACGCCTACAAGCAGGTCGAGGCGGTGAGCTGTGAAAAGCTGCTGGCGCTGCTGCCCGATGAGCTTGCAAAGAGCTACCGGCCGCTTCTCACCGAATCTGAACCCGAGACCGCAGTCATCGTCAAGGCCGCCGACAAGCTCTCGGCGTATATCAAGTGCATTGAGGAGCTCAAGGCCGGAAACGGCGAATTCTCCTCTGCGGCCAAACAGACCAGACAGGCGCTGGAGGATATGCACCTGCCGTGCCTGGACTATTTCATGGCGCATTTTCTTGAGAGCTTCAAGCTCACGCTGGACGAATTGGAATAACATGACTGCAGGCCTGCTGCACAGGCGGAAGGAGATACACTATGCATTATGACGTTATTATCATCGGCGCAGGCCCCGGCGGCATTTTTACCGCCTACGAGCTGACGCACCGCGCGCCGGAACTGAACATCGCGGTCTTTGAGGCCGGGCATCCGCTGGCAAGACGCCGCTGCCCCATCGACGGCGAGAAGGTCAAAAGCTGCATCGGCTGCAAGAGCTGCTCGATCATGAGCGGCTTCGGCGGCGCGGGCGCGTTTTCCGACGGCAAGTATAACATCACCAACAACTTCGGCGGCACGCTCTATGAGCACATCGGCAAGAAGCAGGCGCTGGAGCTCATGCACTACGTCGACGATATCAACATGACCCATGGCGGCGGGGGCACCAAGCTCTATTCCACCACCGGTTCGAAGTTCAAAAAGCTCTGTATCCAGAACAAGCTCAACCTGCTCGACGCGTCGGTGCGTCATCTGGGCACGGACATCAATTTCGTCGTGCTGGAAAACCTGTACGCCGAGCTGAAGGAAAAGGTCACGTTCTTCTTTGACACGCCGGTTGAGCATGTGGCCGTCATCGACGGCGGCTACGCCGTCAGAACGGCGGATCGGGAGTTCACCTGCAAAAAGTGCGTCATCTCCGTCGGCCGCAGCGGCAGCAAGTGGATGGAGTCGGTGTGCAACGAGCTGGGCGTGGAGACCAAGTCCAACCGCGTCGATCTGGGTGTGCGCGTCGAGCTGCCGGCCGTCGTGTTCTCGCACCTGACCGACGAGCTGTACGAAAGCAAGATCGTCTACCGCACGGAAAAGTTTGAAGACAACGTCCGCACGTTCTGCATGAACCCCTGCGGCATCGTCGTCAATGAGAACACCAACGGCATTGTCACCGTCAACGGCCACAGCTACGAGGACGCGGCGATGAAGACCGAGAATACCAACTTTGCTCTGCTCGTGGCCAAGCACTTCTCCGAGCCGTTCAAAGACAGCAACGGCTACGGCGAGTCGATCGCGCGGCTTTCGAATATGCTCGGCGGCGGTGTGATCGTGCAGCGTTTCGGTGACCTGATCCGTGGCCGGCGCAGCACCGTCAAGCGCATTGAGGAGGGTCTGGTCACGCCCACGCTCTCGGCCACGCCGGGCGATCTGAGCCTGGTACTGCCGAAGCGCATTCTCGACGGCATCATCGAGATGATCTACGCGCTCGACCGCATTGCGCCGGGCACGGCCAACGACGATACGCTTCTGTACGGCGTGGAAGTCAAGTTCTATAACATGGAGGTCGCGCTCGACGGGCATCTGCAGACCAAATACAAGGGCCTTTATATGATCGGCGACGGCAGCGGCATCACGCATTCGCTGTCGCACGCGTCGGCCAGCGGCGTGTTTGTCGCGCGCGATTTGCTCGCGGCAGGATTTGAGAATTAAACAGGAAATAACAGGCCTCGCCGGGAAAATCCGGCGAGGCCTGTTTGTACCATTTTCTACTTTCTGATCGACATATCCAGCAGCGACAGCGTCTGCCTGAGGTGGCCGTAGAAGCCCTCTGCCGTCTTGGGCAGCGGCTCGGCCGTCTCATACCAGTCGCAGCTGTCGATCGTGGTATCGCCGAACTTCTTCGCAAACACTGCGCCCATGCCCATGGCCTCAGCGTAGGGCAGCAGCTTGTAGAAGAACTGCCCGTCACGCTTCTGCGCGGCAATCAGATGATTGCCGCCCGCGCGGCGCAGATAGCGCCGGAAGCCGATGGCCTGCGCGACGAGCTTGTTGCCGGACGCCGTGCGTTTGCCGCCGTGGCGCGTGGCAACGCCGGTAAAGACGTTCAGTACGACGGCAACCAGCACCGTCAGCGTACCGCCGCCCAGCCGCGAGACGATGAGCATCAACAGGCCCGACAGAACGCCCATGGCGAGCATCAGATAGTCGCTGAGATAGTACGTCGATGCAGCCAGCTGCATCAGCCGTCCCAGCGCTGCTCCGGCCGGAACGCAGAGAATGAGCAGCAGCCAGCGCGCCGGCATGGCGGGCAGCAGCAGGCTCATGCTGAGTAAAAACGCGATGGCAGCGGCCAGACAGGCCAGCGCCTGCATCACGAGCACGTTGCCGCTGCGCTTGTCATACAGCCGCCGGTGCCAGAAGCGGGGGATGGCGTCCATGGCCTTTGCAGCCGTTTTCTTGTAGCGCAGGCTTGCGCCGTCGCACACGTCGCCGTCTGCAAACAGCGCGCCGAACAGCCGCACCTCAATCGCACGGCGTTCATTGCCCATGATAACGCGGCGGCGCAGCTGTACATTGCCGCGCTTACTGACCGCAATTGTCAGATATCCAAGGCTTGCCCAGTGGCAGATGAGCATGTTGAAACTCGGCTTTTTGCAGGCGAGCAGATAGGGCATGTCGCACGGCAGTGTGGCCTCGGGCGGCGTGGCGCGCGAGCCCGTGCGCATCCGCCCGGAATAGAGCGTGCGCAGGTAATATACAACCGCCAGCAGCGCCAGAACGACAACCAGAATCGACGCGAACCAGTTGGCCGACCAGCTTACATAGCTGCCGGAGAAGTAGCCCTTGGGCAGCGACAGCGTCATCTGCAGCGATTCACGGTCCTTGAGCGGTTCCATGACCGACCCGCCGACGACCGTACCCACGGTGGAGACGGACATGTATTCCTCGATCACGTCGCCGTAGTAGCCGCTGGAGAAGTCGGGACTGTCGGTAAATTCGGCGGGCAGCGTGACAGTAAAGTCAAAGCTCTCAATCTGCCACGGCCACTTGGGGCTGAGCAGCGGCAGCGTCAGCGTCTGCACCTCGTCCTGCTCGGTGACGAGATCTTCCAGCGTGTAGTTGAGCGTAAAGGTACGGCTGCCGGAAAAACCGGCCTCATTTGTCAGAACCAAAACGGTGTAGCCGTCCTCGTTCACTTTCCTGGCCTTGTAACCGGCGATGGACGCCTGCTTCGCGTTCGGGCCCAGCGGGAAGCGCAGCTCGTTTTCAATGCCGCCGATGTTGATGGTGACGCTCTGCGTGACCTGACAGCTGCCAGTGCCGTCGATCAGGCAGTCGGTCTTCATGGCTGTAATGGAAGCGTCGGCCGCAAGCGCAGTGGTGCACAGCGCAAACAGGCAGACGATACAGATCAGGATCGAAAAAAGGCGTTTCGTACTTCTCACCTCGATTCACATTCTTTACCCAAAATATCACAAATCATGCCAAAATGCAATATCCGCGCGCAAAATGAGTGATTTCTTGTAGTGGCAGGCGTGCTGTGGTATCTTCCGGGCAGGAGAAGTGTTTGCAGTCTGGCGCGCGCTTACGCGCGGGAAGAATACGTTTGGCTTCAAAACAAGGAAATCGTCCGCAAAAGCAGAGTATGCCGAATCATTCCTGCACCGCTAATGTACTGCCAAAAAACATGTACTGCCAAAAAACGAGGCGGCCCGGAGGCCGCCTCGTTTTTAACCTGTCAGATGGTGGGCTGGTTGGCAGCCTCAATGATCTTGACGAACTTCTCGGGAACCAGAGAAGCGCCGCCGATCAGACCGCCGTCGATGTTGGGACGGGCCAGCAGGTCGTACGCGTTCTTCTCGTTCATCGAGCCGCCGTAGAGGATGGAGATCGCGCGGGCGATCTTCGCACCGTACAGCTTGCGGATGACCGCGCGGATGTTCTCGCAGACCTCTTCGGCCTGCTCGGGCGTGGCGGTCTTGCCGGTGCCGATGGCCCAGATGGGCTCGTAGGCGATGATCATCTTACGAATCTTGTCCTCGCCGACGCCGGCAAGGCCGGACTTGATCTGCATGGTGATCCACTCGTCGGTGATGCCGGTCTCGCGCTGCTCAAGGCTCTCGCCGACGCACATGATGGGCACAAGGCCGTTTTCCAGCGCTGCATGCACCTTGGCGTTCACATCGGCGTCGGTCTCGCCCATGGCGCGGCGCTCGGAGTGGCCGATGATGACGTACTTGCAGCCCGCGTCAACGAGCATGTTGGCGGCAATCTCGCCGGTGTAGGCGCCGGAAGCGTTGGCGTTGCAGTTCTCTGCGCCGATGCCCACGCGGGTCTCGCGCATGGCGCGCACGGCGGTGGGAATGCAGACGGCGGGCACGCACAGCGCCACGTCACACCAGCGGCCCTTGGGCATAATGGACTTGAATTCGGTCATGAAGGCCTTGGTCTCGGACGGGGTCTTGTTCATCTTCCAGTTGCCGGCGATGACGGTCTTGCGATATTTTCTGTTCATTTCATTTCTCCTGTAGCTTTATATTGTCAGCGGCACTTTGCCGTAGATTGATTTTTTCTTACTTGTCCTGCAGGCAGGCGATGCCGGGCAGCTCCAGACCTTCGAGGAACTCCAGCGAAGCGCCGCCGCCGGTGGAGATGTGGGTAATCTTGTCGGCAAAGCCCAGCTGCTCGCATGCAGCCGCGGAGTCGCCGCCGCCGACGATGGTGATGGCGCTGGACTGGGCCAGAGCCTCGGCCACGGCAATGGTGCCCTTGGCGAGAACCGGGTTTTCAAACACGCCCATGGGCCCGTTCCAGACGACGGTCTTGGCGGCCTTGACAGCGTCGGCGAAGAGTTCTCTCGTCTTTTCGCCGATGTCCATGCCCTCCATGTCGGCGGGGATGGCGGTCACGTCGACGGTCTTGACGTCGATGGGCGCGTCAATGGGGCTGGGGAAGGAATCAGCCACGACGGTGTCGACCGGCAGCAGGAGCTTGACGCCCTTCTGCTCGGCCTTCTTCATCATGTCCTTGCAGTAGTCGACCTTTTCCGCGTCGAACAGGCTCTTGCCGATGCCGTAGCCCTTGGCAGCGAGGAAAGTGTAGGCCATGCCGCCGCCGATGATGAGCGTGTCGACCTTCTCAAGAAGGTTATTGATGACATTCAGTTTGTCCGAGACCTTCGCGCCGCCGAGGATGGCGACGAACGGACGCTCGGGATCGGCCAGCGCCTTGCCCATGACGCCGATCTCCTTCTGGATCAGGTAGCCACAGACAGCAGGCAGATAGTCGGCCACACCGGCGGTGGAGGAATGTGCGCGGTGCGCAGAGCCGAACGCGTCGTTGACAAAGATCTCTGCAAGCGCGGCCATCTTCTTCGACAGCTCCGGATCGTTCTTGGTCTCGCCCTTTTCAAAACGGGTGTTCTCGAGCAGCATCACTTCGCCGTCTTTCAAAGAGGAGGCCAGCGCCTGTGCGCTTTCACCCACAACGTCCTCAGCCATCTTGACTTCCTGGCCGAGCAGCTCGCTCAGACGCTTGGCGACGACCTTCAAAGACAGCTCGGGCTTCCACTCACCCTTGGGCTTGCCCATGTGCGAGCAGAGGATGACGCGCGCGCCGTTTTTTACGAGGTACTCAATGGTGGGAAGCGCTGCGACGATGCGCTTGTCGCTGGTGATGACGCCGTCTTTGGTGGGGACGTTGAAGTCGCAGCGGCACAGAACGCGCTTGCCGTGTACGTCGATATCTTCTACAGATTTCTTGTTATAGTTCATTGTGTTCCTCCTTGTGTTCGTTCCAGTTGATCATTCGGCCCTGCGAGAGCATGTGGGGGAATCCCTGCTGACGCAGCGCTTCAAACACGCCGATGGCGGCGCTGTTGCCAAGATTCAGACTCCGTGCCTCCGCGCGGATGGGGATGCGGACGCAATCGTCATAGTGCGCCGCGAGAAAGTCCTCGGGCAGGCCCTTCGTCTCCTTGCCAAAGAAGAGGTAGCACCCGTCGGGATAGCAGGCGTCGGTGTAGCTGCGCGGCGCTTTGGTTGAGAACAGCCGCATACAGCTTACGCCGTTTTTCGAGAAAAAATCCTCGAGGTTTTCGTACACGCGCACGTCGACCAGATGCCAGTAGTCAAGCCCCGCGCGCTTGACGGCCTTGTCGGAGATATCAAATCCCAAAGGCCTGATGAGGTGCAGCACGCTGCCGGTGGCGGCGCAGGTGCGGGCGATATTGCCGGTATTCGACGGAATCTCCGGCTCGACCAAGACGACGTGCAGCATAAAACAATACTCCCGGGTGTGATTGGGCTTTGCGCGTACAGGCCCTGTCAGAGCCCCAACGCACGCAAGCATATTCTATGATAGAACGTCGTAAATTTCAACTGTTTTTTCAGAAAAAAATCATTTTTTTACGGGAAATAATTCTTGCGATTCGCACATACATCTACGCGCCCGGCGTCCAGTCGACCGCCGGCTCGCCGTGCGCGGTAAGAAACGCGTTGGCGCGCGAGAACGGGCGGCTGCCGAAAAAGCCGCGGTAGGCGCTCAAGGGACTCGGGTGCGGCGAGGACACGATCAGCCGCGGATATGCCGAGCGCCGGATGGCAGCCGCTTTTTTCTGCGCCTGCGCGCCCCAGAGAATGAACGCCACCGGCTGGGGCAGCTGCCCGATCACATCGACCACCGCATCGGTGAACGTCTGCCAGCCGAAGTCCTTGTGGCTGTTGGCCTGCCCGGCCACGACAGAGAGCACGGTGTTGAGCAGGAATACGCCCTGCCTTGCCCATGCGGCGAGACAACCGCTTTGGCCTGTTTCGATTCCGAGATCGTTCTGCAGTTCCTTATAAATATTCATAAGCGACGGCGGCAGCTTCACCCCCGGCCGCACCGAGAACGCCAGCCCGTGTGCCTGCTCCGGCTCGTGGTACGGGTCCTGCCCCAGAATCACCACGCGCACATTTTGCGGCGGCGTAAGGGCAAATGCCGCGAAGCGGTCATTTGCCGGGGGATAGACCGCGCCTGCCGCGCAGGCCTCGTCCACGCGCGCGCAGAGCGATGAAAAATACGGTTTTTGCAGCTCGTCGTGCAGCAGCGGCGCCCATGCGCCGAGTCCTGATAGATCCATGTTCCGCCTCCAGGATTTTCGTTTTTCATACCATATCACAGCGAAAAACGGAACGCAAGCGCCCGGCGCGGCATAATCTTGAAAGAGGTGATAGAATGCAGATTCATGTGGTAAGCCCCGGGCAGACGCTCTACGCCATCGGAAGGCAGTATGGCATTGCGCCGGGCTTCATTGCGCGCTACAACGGCCTGCGGGAACCATACCGGCTGGCGGTGGGGCAGGCGCTTCTCATTCTGCGGCCGGAGCAGGCCGTGACGGTGCAGACGGGCGACACGCTCTTTTCCGTCGCGCAGGCGGCAGGTGTGAGTCCGCTGGAGATTCTGCGGATGAATCCGAATCTCGGCGGGCAGGCGCGGCTGTTTCCCGGGCAGGCGCGGCTGTTTCCCGGGCAGGTGCTCGTGACGCGGCTGGAACAAAACCGCACCCGGCCCGTCGAGGTCAACGGCTATGCGTATCCCTACGTCAATGTCCCGACGCTGCGCGGCATTTTGCCGTTCGCGTCCGACCTCACGCCCTTTACATACGGCTTTACGGCGCAGGGGACGCTCGTCGGCATGGACGACGAGCCGCTCATCGCGCTCGCAAGGCTCTACGGCGTGCGGCCGCTCATGCACCTGTCGACGCTCACGGAGAGCGGCGCGTTTTCCGCCGAACGCGCCGCGCAGCTGTTTGCCGATCCGCAGGCCGAGCAGGCCCTGATCGGCAACACGGTCGCGCAGATGCTCGCGCGCGGCTACGGCGGGGTGGACGTGGACTTTGAATTTCTGGGTGCGGCCCTGGCAGAGAGCTATGCATCGTTTGTCGGCCGCCTGCGCGCGGCGGTGAATGCCGCGGGCGGCGAGCTCATCGCGGCGCTTGCGCCAAAGGTGTCCGCCACGCAGCCGGGCGTTCTCTACGAGGGGCATGACTACGCCGCCATCGCCGCCAATGCCGACGCGGTGCTGCTTATGACCTACGAGTGGGGCTATACCTACGGTCCGCCGATGGCGGTCGCGCCGGTCGCGTCGGTGCGGCGGGTACTGGACTACGCGGTAACGCAGATCCCGCCGGAGAAGATCTTCATGGGCTTTCCCAACTACGCCTACGACTGGCAGCTGCCGTTTCACGCCGGCGAGACGCGCGCGCAGCTCATCGGCAACGAAGCCGCGCCGCTGCTCGCAGCCGAGACCGGCGCACAGATCCAGTTTGACGAGGTCTCGCAGACGCCGTATTTCAACTACACGCTCTCCGACGGCACGGTGCACGAGGTCTGGTTCGAGGACGCGCGCAGCTCGCTTGCCAAGTTCTCACTGGTGGAGGAATACGGCTTCCGCGGCCTTGGCTACTGGAACTTCATGCGCCCGTTCACGGCAAATTTCAGCCTGCTCAACTACCTGTATTCCATCCTGACGCCCGGCGCTTGACAGCCCTGCAGAAAAGATATATACTGAACTTACCTTACTTACTGGAGGAACTTATGATGCAGCCATCCAAGGTTTACTTTACCGATTTCCGCTGCCGTGTCGGCGTATCGCAGCAGATGAAGCTGGAAAAGCTCCTGCTTGCGGCCGGGTTTGACCAGATCGATTTTGAGGGAAAGTTCGTCGCCATCAAGCTCCACTTCGGCGAGCTGGGCAATCTGGCTTTTCTGCGTCCCAACTACGCCAAGACTGTGGCCGACATGGTCAAAGCGCGCGGCGGCATGCCGTTTTTGACCGACTGCAACACGCTCTACGTCGGCAGCCGCAAGCATGCGCTTGAGCACATGGATACGGCGTACATAAACGGCTACTCACCGTTTTCCACGGGCTGTCACGTCATCATTGCCGACGGCCTGAAGGGCTCGGACGATGTGGAGGTTCCTGTTGAAGGCGGAGAATATGTGAAACACGCGAAGATCGGCCGTGCGCTCATGGACGCGGATATCGTCATCTCGCTGACGCACTTCAAGGGCCATGAGAACACGGGCTTTGGCGGCGCGCTCAAGAACATCGGCATGGGCGGCGGCTCGCGCGCGGGCAAGATGGAGATGCACTCGGCCGGAAAGCCCACGGTCGACCAGGACGCCTGCGTCGGCTGCGGCGCGTGCCGCAAGATCTGTGCGCATGACGCTCCTGTTATCACGGATAAGAAGTGCACCATCGACCATGCAAAATGCGTCGGCTGCGGCCGCTGCATCGCCATTTGCCCCAAGGACGCGGTCTGCCCGGCCTCCGACGAGACGTTTGAAAAGCTCAACTGCAAGATCGCCGAGTATACCAAGGCGGTTGTCGACGGCCGTCCGGCGTTCCACATCAGCATCGTGCGCGACGTCTCGCCCAATTGCGACTGCCACATGGAAAACGACGTCGCCATCGTGCCGGACGTGGGCATGTTCGCCTCGTTTGACCCTGTGGCGCTCGACCTTGCGTGCGCCGAGGCCGTCAACCGCCAGCCGGTGCTGGCCAACTGCGCCGTAACGGATAACGGCTGTGAGCACGACCCCGATCACCTGCACGGCGCGCACCCCGACACGTGCTGGCAGCACGCCATCGAGCACGGCGTGAAGATCGGTCTCGGCAGCGACCGGTACGAGCTCATCACCGTCAAGTAAGAATGGCGTGGCCTGGCGGGCGTGTACGACAGCGGCGACGTCTGCCGCATGCCCGGGCAAGATGGACGCGCCGGTACAGTGTCACGGCGCGAGAGCGCACATAAGCGCAGCTTTCTTACAATTATGTTACAACCCGCGCCGCCCGCTTGCAATCGGGCGGCGCTTTTCGTATACTTTACGGTAAGAAATTGTATGCGCCGGCGGCGCAGAACGAAACCGGAAAGGAGGCGCGGTGTTTGAAGCGGATAATTGGTCTTATTCTGGCGTGCTGTATGCTGTTTATTATGGGGATGCCCGCAGCTGCGGCCGAGCCGCGCATGGCTGCGGTCTCGTTTTCCGACCGCGATGCGATCCGCAACGACAACGAGGTGTGGATGCTGGTCGATCTGGGGCTCATCTCCGGCTATGGCGACGGCACCTTCCGGCCGCAGAACGGCATTACGCGTGAGGAGACGGCGAAGCTCATCGCCATGCTCTGCACAGACGAGCCGGCTGCGGAGAATGCGCCTGCCTTTTTGGACACCGCCGATTCATGGGCGGCCGATTTCATCAGCTATTGCGCTTCGCGCGGCATCATCGCCGGCGCAAACGGCCTGTTCCGGCCGAAAGACGGCGTGACCGCGCAGGAGCTTGCGAAGATGCTGCTGGTCGTTCTGGGTGAGGACCCTGCGCGCTATGTGGGCGCGGAGTGGGCCGACGCGGTCAACGCCGATGCGATGGCGTTCGGCATCTACAGCGGCTACAGCAAAAATTATGCGGCGCCTTTGTGCCGCGACGACGCGTGCCTGCTCATCTATAACGCCATGCAGTGCAGCGCGGTGGTATACCCCGAGCAGGAGGGCATGCTCCGCTACGAGCTCGACGAGCTGATGAACCCCAAGACGTATCTCGAGGTGCGCTATGATCTCGTGCGCTATACCGCGATTCTGACGGCCAACGAGTGCGCAGACCTCTCCGCAAGCGGCGGCAAGCTCGAGCCGGGCTACAGCCGTCTTGCGGGCTACAGCAAGCTCTTTGCCGTATCCACCGATCTGGGCCTTCTGGGGCGGAACGTGAACATCTATATGCGCGGCGATACGGTCGTCGGCGTGCCGTGCTACGCGGCGGGCGAGCTGTACTACACCTTTGCCGACAGCGCCGAACTGATGCAGCTTTTAAACGAGGGTGTGTTCTCGCTGGGCGAGAGCGCGCAGTATTACTATAACTTTGACGCTGCCGGAGCGGATATTCTCGACCAGCTTTCGCCGAATGCAAAGATCACCGTCATCGATCACACCGGTGACATGTGCTTTGATATTGTGCTCGTCACCAACTGTGTGCAGGCCACGGTCACGTCGCTGCATCCGCTGACGGTGAGCGCGGGCGCGCAGCAGAATGTGCAGGCCGCGCCGTTCAACAGTGTCGACTCGTTCACCGTCGGTCAGCAGGTGCTCTACATGCAGATCTGCGGTCAGGGCTATATCCGGCCGCTTGCATAACGCGCCTGCGCAAAATCAGAAAGAACTCCCGCCTTACGGCGGGAGTTTTTGCGTCTGCGCGAAAAAAACGGCAGCCGCGGCTTGACAAAAGGAAAAAGAATAGTACAATAATAGTAATCGTTATTGTTTTAAAATATACACGCGTGTAGCCGCCCCGTAAACGGGCAAGATATCCACGCAGAGCGGTACAGGCTGCGCGATAAAAATGAAACCTACGGAGGGAACACAATGTTGACAGGAAAAACTGCAATCATTACGGGCGGCACCAGAGGTATCGGCCTTGCGGTGGCGAAGACGTATCTGGACAACGGCGCGAACGTGGCCATCGCCGGCTCCAGACAGGAAACGGTGGAAAAGGCGCTGGCCGGGCTCACCCGGTACGAAGGCCGCGTGATGGGCATCTGGCCCGATCTGTGCGACCCGGCGTCGGTGGCGGAGGCCTTTGCCTCGGTCAGGGCGAAGTTCGGCAGCATCGACATTCTGGCCAACAACGCCGGCGTGTCGTCGAGAACGAGCTTGTATGACTACACGCTCGAGGAGTTCTCGAAGATCATGGATGTGAACGTGAAGGCGGTCTTCGTCTGCTCGCAGGCGGCGGCCCGTATTATGAAAGAGCAGGGCGGCGGCGTGATTATCAACACCAGCTCCATGGTGGCCGAATACGGCCAGCCGTCCGGCTGCGGCTATCCCACGAGCAAATTTGCCGTCAACGGCCTGACGCGCTCGCTGGCGCGCGAGCTTGCAAAGGACAACATCCGCGTAAACGCCGTTGCGCCCGGCGTGACAAGAACCGATATGGTTGCCGCGCTGCCGCAGGAGCTGGTCGACCGCATCTCGGCGGGGATTCCGCTTGGCCGCGTGGGCGAGCCGCAGGATATCGCCAACGCATATCTGTATCTGGCGAGTGACCTTGCCAGCTATGTCACCGGCGTGACGCTGCGCGTTGACGGCGCGGCCATGACCTGACAAGGAGGCAATCAACACGCATGGGCCGGTTCTGCGCAGCGGAAAGCTCAATATTTCCATCCTGAGCCAGGCTGCGGCCTGTTGTCGAAAAACTCCAAAGGAGTTTTTCGACAGCCTCACGGCCGTATCAACCATCCGGTTGATACGGCCGTTTTGTCACTGTCGGACGGCCTTCTTTTCAAAGCCGTGCACCCAGTCGGAGAAACGGTAGTAGATGAGGTAGATGATCGAGCTGACCGACCATGTGAGCGGATAGGCCCAGTAGATATACTGGATCTCGTGGCGGATGCCCATGATCCATGTGATGTAGGCGATACGCAGCACGCACCAGCAGGCCAGCATGATCGTCATCGGGACAAACGCCTTGCCCGCGCCGCGGCAGACGGATGCGACTGCGTGAGAGAACGCCAGCAGGCAGAAGAACAGCGCGATGGTGCGGCACTGACGCGTACCGAGCGCGATGACCTCCGGCGTGTCGGAGAACAGGCCGATGAGCGCCGGGGCGAAGGCGTAGATGGCGACGCCGATGAGCTCCGAGAGTATCACGCAGCAGCCGATGCCGAAGCGCGAGCCCTTCTTTGCCCGTTCATACTCGCCCGCGCCGAGATTCTGGCCGATGTAGGTGGTGATGGCCATGGTGTAGCTGTTGATGGGCAGAAATGCGAAGCCCTCGATCTTGGCGTACGAGCCATAGGCCGCCATGGCGATCTTGCCGAAGGAGTTGATGTTCGTCTGTACGATGACGTTGGCAAGGCCGATGACCGAGTTCTGTATGCCGGACGGCAGGCCGTAGCGGATGATCTGCGTGAACATCTCCCAATCGATGCGCAGCTTTTTGAGCTGGATCTGATAGATTGTGCCCTTTTTGCACAGGTGGATCAGGCACAGCACGGCGCTGGCCGCCTGAGACAGCGTGGTGGCCACGGCCGCCGACCACACGCCCCAGCGGAAGACGCCGATGAACAGAAGGTCGAGTGCGATGTTGACGAGCGAGGAGAAGATCAGATAGTACAAAGGCCGCCTGCTGTCGCCCAGCGCGTTCATGATGCTCTTGCAGACGTTATACAAAATGACCGCGCCCACGCCCAAAAAGTAGTAACGGAAATAGCTGATGGCCTCGGGCAGAACGTCCGGGTCAGTGCCCATCCAGCGCAGAAATGTCGGCGTGAACCAGACGCCGACCACGGTCAAAACGACGCCGGATACAATGCCGAGCGCCAGATTGGTATGAATGGCGCGTGAAACGCGCGTATAGTCGCCGGCGCCGAAGTAGCGGGAGATCGTCACGCTCGCGCCCATCGCCATACCCATGAAGAAGCTGATGAGCAGAAAGATCAGCGTGCCGGATGAGCTGACCGCGGCGAGCGCCTCGTCGCCGAGAAAGCGCCCGACGATCAGTGAGTCGGCGGTGTTGTAGAGCTGCTGAAAGATCTGGCTCAGAAGGGTCGGCACGGCAAAGGCTGTGATGAGCTTCCACGGCGTGCCGGCAGTCATGTCTCTGGTTGTAGCTGCTGCCATACATTACCTCTTTGCGTGAGAAAGGGGCGCACAGCAGTGCGCCCTTTTCCGTTTTTGAAACAGGGGTTATTTTGCGTACTCGACGGCCTTGGTCTCGCGGATGACGTTGACCTTGATCTGGCCGGGGTATTCAAGCTCGGATTCGATCTTGCGGGCAAGGTCGTGCGCGAGCAGGACCATGTTGTCCTCGGTGACCTCCTCGGGCTTGACCATGATGCGGACCTCGCGGCCGGCCTGAATGGCGTAGGATTTCTCCACGCCGGGGAAGGAGCTCGTGAGTTCTTCGAGCTTCTCGAGTCTGCGGATATAGTTTTCAACGTTCTCACGGCGCGCGCCGGGACGCGCGGCGGAGATGGCGTCGGCCGCCTGCACAAGGCACGCGATGACGGTCTGCGGCTCGACGTCGCCGTGGTGAGCTTCGATGGCGTTGATGACGACGGGGTTCTCCTTGTACTTCTTGGCAAGCTCCACGCCCAGCTGCACGTGGCTGCCCTCCATCTCGTGGTCGACGGATTTGCCGAGGTCGTGCAGCAGACCTGCGCGCTTGGCAAGCGTCACATCCACGCCCAGCTCGCTGGCAAGCAGCCCTGCGATGTGCGCGACCTCGATGGAATGGTTGAGCACGTTCTGGCCGTAGGACGTGCGGTACTTCTGACGGCCCAGGAGCTTGATGAGCTCGGGATGCAGGTTGTGCACGCCCGTTTCAAACGTGGCGCGCTCGCCTTCGACCTTGATTGTGTGGTCGACCTCACGCCGCGCCTTTTCCACCATGTCCTCGATGCGGGTGGGGTGGATGCGGCCGTCGGCGATGAGCTTTTCCAGCGCCAGACGCGCGACCTCACGCCGGACGGGGTCGAACGACGAGACGGTGATGGCCTCGGGCGTGTCGTCGATGATGAGATCAACGCCCGTGATGGTCTCGAGCGTGCGGATGTTGCGGCCCTCGCGGCCGATGATGCGGCCCTTCATCTCATCGTTGGGCAGCGGCACTACGGACACGGTCGCCTCAGCGGCGTGGTCGGCGGCGCAGCGCTGAATGGCGGTGGAGATGATCTCACGGGCCATGGAGTCGGCGTCCTCCTTGAGTTGCGCCTCGATCCTTGACGGCGGTCTCATGGCGGACGTCGTCCTCAACGCCCTTGAGAATGTAGGCCTTTGCCTCTTCCTGGCTCAGACCCGAGATTTTTTCCAGCATCTCAAGCTGGCTTTTCTTGATGGACGCAACCTCCTCCTGCTGCGACTGGACGTTGGCAATCTTTTTGGCGAGCTCTTCTTCCTTTTTCTCGTGGATGTCCAGCTTCTTGTCGAGCGACTCCTCCTTCTGCTGCAGACGGCGCTCCTGTTTCTGCAGTTCGCTTCTTCGTTCCTTGAGTTCCTTTTCGTTCTCGGTACGCGATTTATGGATCTCTTCCTTTGCTTCAAGCAGCATTTCGCGCTTCTTGTTCTCGCCGCCCTTGATGGCTTCATTGATGATGCGCTTTGCTTCCTCTTCAGCGCTGCCGATCTCCTTTTCAGCGACGTTCTTGCGATACGCCGTGCCGATGAAGAAGAACACGATACCACCCACGACGAAACCTGCGATGCAAAGAATCAACGATAGCATGTTAAATTCCATAAGTTGCGGACACACCTCCTGTTCTTTGAATTGAATTTTGTGCGATGAATCAGTCAAGCCGTTGGCGTGTAGCCAAGGCCATACAAATCCTACCCTACATTGTACCGTTTTCCGGACATCGTGTCAAGCAAGAATTCGCCCGCCGCACCGGCATGCAGAACAAAGCCGGTGCAGGGCGAACACGCCCTGCACCGGTCTGGCCGATTGACAATCCCCAAAAAATGTGGCAACATAAAAGAAAACTTACTGCGGCAGATACCGCGAAAGCACCGGGCGCAGCCGCCCGCACAACAGCGCCGTGACCGCGATCTTGACCATGTCGCCCGGCAGAAACGGCAGCATACCGGCCATCAAAAGCGACCACAGGCTCATGCCCTTGGCCAGATATACATTTAATATCACAGCCATGTACGGCATGCCGATGAGATACAGAACACCGAGACCAGCCAGGCAGCCCAGGCACAGCCACCAGAAGCCGCTCTTTTTCCTGCTCATGTAGCCGATCAGCCACGCGGCCGGGATCAGGCCCACGAGGAAGCCGAACGTGGGCTGCAGCACATAGCTGAAGCCGCCTCCCTGCGTAAAGATGGGCAGGCCGACAAGGCCCAGCAGCACATAGACCGCCTGCGACGCCGCACCCCAGCGCGCGCCCAGCAGCACGCCCGCCATGGCGGTGAAGAAAAACTGCAGCGTGATGGAAGAAAAGGCAAACGGGATGCGGATGAACGCGCCGATGGCCGTCAGAGCGGCGAAGAGCGCGGTCAGAATCAGATTGCGAAGCTTCATGCAATACCTCCGATTGTAAACTATTTTTTCTTTATTTTGGTTTACAATCTGCATGATAGCAGATAGAATAGAAAAAAGCAAGCAGTATTTTCTGCGCAAGGAGAAACGTATGACGAAGCATGACGTATTATCGTTGCTGCGCGCGGCCGCCGCGCCGGTCTCGGGCGAGCAGATGAGCAAGGCGCTCGGCGTTTCGCGCGCGGCGGTGCACAAGGCCGTGGGGCAGCTGCGCGGCGAGGGCTATACGATCGAGGCCGCCACCAACCGCGGCTACCGTCTGCTGGCGGAGCCCGACCGGCTGTCCGGCGCGCGCATCGGGCAGGCGCTGGCGGAGCATCCATGGCGTGAGCGTATGGTGGTGCTGCAGAGCGTGGACTCGACCAACAATTATGCGAAAAATCTTGCCGCCGCCGGCGCGCCGGAGGGCACGTGCGTCATCGCCGAGCGGCAGACGGCCGGGCGCGGCCGCCGCGGCCGGAGCTTTGTCTCGGAAGAGGGCGGACTGTATTTCAGCTGCATTCTGCGCCCCAGGGCGGCGCCGCAGGAGCTTCTGCACCTCACGGCGCTGACTGCCGTGGCGGTGTCGGATGCCATTGAAGCGGTGACCGGGATGCAGCCGCAGATCAAGTGGCCGAACGATCCGGTGCTCAGCGGCAAAAAGGTGTGCGGCATTCTGACCGAGCTCTCCGTCGTGGCCGAGTCGAACGAGGCGGAATACGTCGTGGCCGGCATCGGTATCAACTGCAATCAGCTGGGCTTTCCGCCGGAGCTGTCCGGGATCGCGACGTCCCTGCGCGCCGAGACAGGAAAGCCGGTCGACCGCAGCGCGCTTGCCGCAGCGCTGGCGCGCTCACTCGAGCGGATGGGGCGGGCGCTTTTTGAAGAAAAGGCGGCGTGGATTGCGCGCTTCCGCGAACGCTGCGTCACGGTGGGAAAAGACGTCGTTATTCTGCGCGGCGACACGTCCTCGCCGGCGTACGCCGCAGGCGTGGGGCCTGACGCTGAACTGCTGGTCGTGTATCCGGACGGCACGTCCGGCGCGGTCAGCTCGGGCGAGGTGTCGGTGCGCGGAATGTATGGATATGCAGAATAAAACGAAAGGGGTTTTTGAAATGAATGAAGTAGTCAAATGCCTGATCGAGCGGCGCAGCGTCAAGAAATATCGCCCCGAGCAGATCGAGCCCGAGGCACTCGACGCCATCCTGACCGCCGGGACATGGGCGCCCAGCGGTATGGGCCGCCAGCCGTGTAAGATCGTCGTGCTGCAGAAGCCCGAGGACATCGCCGAGCTGGAAAAGCTGAACGCGTCCGTCCTCGGCAATCCAGACGCACACCCGTTCTACGGCGCGCCGACGGTCTGCGTCATCTTTGCCGACGCGGGTGCATCGACCGCGGTGGAGGACGGCAGCCTTGTCATCGGCAATATGCTCAACGCTGCGCACAGCCTCGGCGTGGGCAGCTGCTGGATTCACCGCGCCAGACAGGAGTTCCAGCTGCCCGAGGGCAGGGCGCTGATGCAGAAGTGGGGCCTGGACGAGCGCTACATCGGCATCGGCCACTGCATCCTGGGCTATGCCGCGCAGCAGCCGGCCGCACCCAAGCCGCGCAAGCCGGATTTTGTCGTGCGCGTATAAGACGCTTGCAATTTTTCGCTTGCACGCGTATACTGTATCTGTAAAGAAGGGTATACTGGACAATGCGACAGGAGGGATTGCGTATGAAGTGTTGCAAGTGTGTAAAAACCGTGCTGATTATCGTCGGCGTCGTCGCGGCCATCGCGGGCGTCGCAGCCGCGATCTGGGCCAACTGGGAAAGGCTGATGGCGCTGAAAGACCGCTATTGCAAGAAGAACTACATCGAAGTGATTGAGTTCCCAAAGCAGGAGGCGCCTTCCGAGGAAAAACCGGAGGAGTCCTCCGGGCCGGAAAACCCCGCGGAATAAGTAACAACCCCGCCCGGGCAGCTGCCCGGGCGGGGTTCAGTTTACCGGACCGGCCCCGCAGCGTTTTGCGCCCGCAGGCGCGAAAGCCATGGGAATCATTTTTTCCGGCGGCGTGTACGTCGGAAAAAATACAGCCCGGCCTGCCAGTGTGCAATCTGTTCGCCAAAAGCGGACAGATCGTGCGCGCAGCAGGCCGCATTCTGCTGCCCGAAAACGCCGGAGGCGTTTTCGGGCAGACGTGACCCCGCCCGGGCAGCTGCCCGGGCGGGGCTTTTCATGCGGTATGGAGCGCCTATGTACGCAGCCTAAGGGCCGGGGCTCTCCCCGGCCCTTGTGCCCGGCGCGCCATTGCAGATGAAGCCCCGGCCGTGCGGCGCAGCCCGCCCGGATCAGCGGGAGAATCGGACTGCGGGATGTTTTCCGCCGCTCCGGCGATGCGCGTCGGCGGGAAAACGCTCTTTTGACCGCAATATGGAACCCGATAAAGCATCCGGTTTTCAAAGCGTCCTTTCAAACCGTGCGCTGTAAAGCGCTGCGTCCGTGTTCCTGCTTGCCTCTGCAGCGGTAGTATATGCGTGTGCGGTGAAAAATACGCTGCCAAATCCAGCCGTTTTGCCCTGCCTGCGCGCGGATGATTGACAATGAAGGCGGAACATTGTAAGATGAAGAAAAACGCGCGGGAGATGTTTGCTATGCTCGAACAGGAGCTTACCGAACGGCAGCTGTCGTCGAAAGAAATCTTTGACGGGAGAATTTTACATGTTTTTGAAGACACCGTCTCGCTGCCCGACGGCAAAAGTGCCTCCCGTGAATATCTGCGGCACATTGGCGCGGTGTGCATCGTGCCGGTGCTGGAAAACGGCGACGTGCTCGTCGAGCGGCAGTACCGCTATCCCGTGGCGCAGGTTCTGACCGAGATCCCGGCCGGCAAGCTCGACCGCCGGGACGAGGATCACCTGCTCGCCGCGCAGCGTGAGCTGCGCGAGGAGACGGGCGCGGTGGCAGGGCGCTGGCAGAGTCTTGGCGTGTTCTATCCCGCGTGTGCGTACTCCGACGAGGCCATCGAGATGTTCCTCGCCCGGGACATCACCTTTACCGCGCGCGAGCCGGACGAGGACGAATTTCTCAACGTCATGCGCGTGCCGCTCGACGAGCTGTACGCGGACGTAATGGCCGGCAGAATCCCCGACGCCAAGACGCAGATCGCCGTATTGAAGGTCTATTCCATACTGCACCATAACACACTGTAACAGGAGGAAAAATTATGAAACGAATCGTAAGTATTCTGCTTGTGCTCGCGCTGTGCGTGAGCGTGGGTACGGTATTTGCCTCAGCCGAAATAGAGGTTCTCTGGGTCGGCGTCCACGATGGCAAGATTACCTCGTCGTCTGAGGCGGAGGTGATCGAAGGTGCCGAGCAGTATTATTTTGCAGACTATGACGGCTGGTACTCGCCGGCGTCCGCCAGCGTGTACGGAGAGGAACCCATTGTGGAAAAAACGCCTGTGTACACCGTCGTTCTGCCGGATGGCGCGTATGCGATCACGCTGAAGCTGGACGCTGAGGCGTATGTCTACGCCTATGAGCGCAAGGCTGAGGGCGAATATGAAAACTGGCTGGCCGGCAGCTGGCTGACACCGGCTGAGCAGTATTCGCTCAATCTGGGCGAGGAAACCGGCAGCGACGAGGCGACGCATTCCATTACCGTTGCGGGCTCGTGGAAGAGCGTCTGCTTCTATGTGCAGCGCGCAGAGGACGGGATGTCCAAGGAGCTTTCGTTCGTGCTGCAGTTCGTGTGCGATTCCGAGAACACGAGATTTGACGATGTGAAAAAGACCGACTGGTATTATGCAGCCGTGGAAGAGGCAGCCGGGGCGGGCATTCTCAAGGGCGTCTCCGCCACGAAATTTGATCCCAACGGCCAGCTTACGCGCGGCATGCTCGTCACGACGCTCTGGCGTCTGGCGGGCAAGCCTGTTCTCACGCCCGACCCTGATTTCCCCGCCTTCTTCTTCCCGAACCTCGCCAGCGACCCCATCCCCGACTGGGCGATGGACGCGGCCGTGTGGGCGGGCTTCAACAAGATCGTGCAGGGCTATCCCGACGGAACCTTCCGCGCCAATGAGCCGGTCACGCGTGAGCAGATGGTCACGATCCTTTACCGCTACGCCATCACGCAGGGGCTTGAGGCCGTGACGCTGCAGGAGAATCTCGCAGGCTTTGCCGACGCAGACAGCGTCTCGGCCTATGCCGTCTCCGCCATCAACTGGGCCGCGGGCGCGGGCGTTGTCAACGGCAATGCCAACCGCCTTGAGCCGCAGCGCGTCGCTTCGCGTGCCGATGCGGCCACGCTGCTGCTGCGCCTGCAGGCGTATCTGGAGGCGTCCGGCAACGAGTGAGCCTGCGCATACGCGTCTGCGGACGCGTATACAGAATGTCAATTTGCCGCTGTGCCGCCTTTTGAGCGGCAGGGAAATGGGGTGAAAGTCCCCGCGAGTCGGTCACTGTGAAGCCGCCTGTGTGCGGATAAGTCAGACTGCCCGCGGCAACGTATGTTTCCGCCGAAACCGGATGCACCGTGCGCGCTGCGCACGAACGCCCGGTTTGGCCGCGAAGGCGCGGCCTGCCGGGCGCTTTTGTATACGGTGGCGTAAAGAGGGTGCAATATGGATAGAGAACATGTATACCTGTCGTCCATCGGTGCCGACGCCTGTGCCTGCGCGCAGGCGTTCGGCCTGGGCGTGGAGCTGGCGCAATTCTGCACCGCGCGCAACATGGACGAGGGCTTTGACGAGGTCAAAGATGATTTGGCGCGCTGCCGCGCAGCGGCGAAACGCTTGACGCTGCACGCGCCGTTCAACGAGCTCACGCCCGCGGCCATCGACCCGCTTGTGCTGCGCGTGAGTGAGCGCCGCTGGACACAGGCGGTGGAGCTGGCTGCGCGGCTGGAAATCAAAACCGTCATTGTGCACGCGGGCTATGTGCCGCTGGTGTACTTTCCGGAGTGGTTCGTGGCGCGTTCAGCCGAATTCTGGCGGGCATTTCTGCCGCGCGTGCCGGACGGCATGACGCTGTGTCTGGAGAATGTCATGGAGCCGGGCGCCGACATGCTGGTGGAGATCGTACGGCAGGCCGGCAGTGAAAAATTACGCCTGTGCCTTGACGTGGGGCATGCGAACACGATGGTGTCAAAAGAGCCGGTCGCGGTGTGGCTTGAGAAATGTGCGCCGTATCTTGCACATGTGCACGTGCACAACAACGACGGAGCGATGGATCTGCACCAGCCGCTGGATGACGGCGTGCTGGATATGAAGGATATTCTGACGCGCCTCGGTGCGCTGGCCCCGCAGGCGGGCGTGACGCTGGAGCTCATGCAGTGCCGAAGCTCGGTGGAATGGCTGCTGGAACAGGGGCTATTGCAGTAAAAACGGAAAAGGGCGTATCTGATTATGAATTATCTGCTCTCTGGCGGCGCGAAAAACGGAAAATCGATGCTGGCGCAGAACATTGTAAAATCGATGCAGCCGGACAGGCCCATCTATTACCTTGCGACGATGATTCCGCATGACGGTGAGGACCGCGCGCGCATCGCGCGGCATCTTCGCGACCGCGACGGCTGGGGCTTTACGACAATAGAATGCGGCAGGCACATCCTGCGCGCGCTGGACATGGCCGACGCAAACGGCGCGTTTTTGCTTGACAGCGTGACGGCGCTTCTGGCAAACGAGATGTTTCTGCCGGGCGGCGCGCCGGATGAAGCAGCGCCTGCGCGTGTAGCGGATGAGCTGGCGGAGTTTGCCGCGCGCACCGGGCACACGGTGTTTGTCAGCGATTTTATCTACGCTGACGCCGGAATCTATGACGACTGGACGGAGCGCTACCGCGCGGGTCTGGCGTACGCCGACCGAAGACTTGCGCAGATCTGTGCGGGAGTGGCGGAGCTGTGTGCGGGAAATGTGCTGTGGTACAAAGGAGGCTGGCCGGCATGAAGAAGCATATTACGGCGTTTTTTATGGCGTGGGGCATGTTCTGCGCGATTCCGTGCCCGTACCGCAAATGGGACGAGGCCGCGCGCGGCTGGATGCTGGTGTATCTGCCCGTCGTTGGGCTGCTGACCGGCGGGATCTGGGCGCTTTTGGTGTGGGGCTTTGGCGCGTTGGGGTATACGGGCGCGCTGGCGGCGGCAGTTTTGATGGCTGCGCCGTATCTTCTCACGGGCTTTATCCACCTCGACGGCTTTATGGACTGCTGCGACGCGATTTTGTCGCGGCGGGATTTGCCGGAGCGGCAGCGGATTTTAAAGGACTCGCATGTCGGCTCGTTCGCGGTCATCTGCGTGGCGCTTTTGTTTCTGGGCGGCTTTGCAGCGTTTGGCGATATGGATTTTGCAGCAAGCTGGCCGGCGTTTGTGCTCATCCCGGCCGTGACGCGCTGTAACGCGGTGCTGGCCGTGCAGCGCATCGCACCCATGCACACCAGCCAGTACGCGGGCGGCTTTGAGAAGGAAAAGACGCGTGCGCAGTGTGTAGCGCTGCTGATTGAGCTGGCGCTGCTGCTTCTTGCAGCGGGTTTTCTGGCGGCATACGGGCGCGTCGCGGCGCTGGCGGCGGTCATTCTGGCGGGGCTTGTGTGCCAGTTGTGCTGCTGCGGCGCGAGCAAGAACCTCGGCGGCATGTCCGGCGATATCTCCGGCTTTTCCGTCACGCTGGGCGAGCTGACGGGCGTGGCGGCGATGGCCGTCCTGGGAGGATTTTTTTGATGGAACTGATCATTGGCGGCGCGTATCAGGGCAAGCGCGCCTATGCAGAAAAAACCTACGGTCTGGCAAATGGGGACGTCTTCACCTGCGCCGGCGCGTCGCTTCAGACAGGCTGCCGCTGCGTCGAGCACCTCGAGCGCTACACGCTCGCGTGTGTGCAGGTGGGACTTGACCCTGCGGAAGCGACGGATGTGGATGCGCTGGAGGACAAAATTCTCATCTGCGACGATATTTCCTGCGGCGTGGTGCCCATCGACCCCATCGAGCGCGCGTGGCGCGAGCAGACGGGGCGGTTACTCACAAAACTGAGCGGGCGCGCGTCGCGCGTTGTGCGCGTGTTTTGCGGCCTGCCGCTGGAGCTGAAGGGATGAATAAGCTGTATCTGCTGCGCCACGGGCTGACGCGCGGCAACTTGGAGCGTCTGTATTACGGCAGCACCGATCTTCCGCTTTGCGAAGAAGGTCTGCGGCAGCTGAATGCGCTGCGCGAACAGGGCGGCTATCCAAGCCCGGAGGGGCTTCTCGCCGTCACGTCGGGGATGCTGCGCACCGAGCAGACGCTCGCGGCCATCTACGGCGATATTGCGCACGAGCGCTGGCCGGAGCTGCGTGAAATGGACTTCGGTGCGTTCGAGATGAAACGCTATGAGCAGCTCAAAGACCGTGCCGACTATCAGAGCTGGCTCTCGGGCGACATGGCCGAAAACCACACGCCCGGCGGCGAATCGGAGCGCGAGGTATTCGCGCGCGTGCTGGCTGCGCTTGCGCGACTGCAGGCGCAGCCGCGCGACGTGCTGGCCGTGGTACACGGCGGGACGGCCGTCGCCATCATGTGCGCGCTGTTTCCAAACGAAGGAAAAAACCGCTACGAATGGCAGCCAAAACCGGGTTTCGGTTACGAAATTGACATGAAAAACCTGCAATACAGAATGATTCCAGAATAATTGCTTTGCTATTTCGGCGCGCATATGGTATACTCTGCGCAAGAGACGCCGTCCCGCGGCCATGCGCTGCGGCCCGGACGGCGGAACAGGAGGTTACAACGATGAAACGATTGATACCGCTTCTTCTGGTGATATGTATGTTGTGTTCGCTGCTGGCCGTCCCGGCGGCAGCCACCGGGTCCGAGGCCTCCAGAGCCGGTCTGCGCGGCACGCAGTATCTGTTTGCGTCTGCGCCGGTGCAGGATGGCGGCTGGCCGGTTATCGTGGCCGCGCGCAGCGGCTTTCCTGTGCCGAAGGGGTACTATGTCCCGTTCCTGGCCTCGCTGCGTGAGCAGCTTGCCGCGACGGGCGGCACACTCAGCAGCACGCGCTCGACCGAGTATTCCCGCACCGTACTGGCGCTCACCGCCATCGGTATGGACCCGGCGAATGTCAACGGCAGCGACCTTCTGCTGCCGCTGGGCGATTTTGACTTTACCGTCGCCGCCGGTGTGACCGCCGCAGCCTATGCGCTCATCGCGCTCGACGCAGGCAAATATGCCGTGCCGGTCAACAAGGACGCGAACACGCAGGCCACGCGCGAGCTGTATGTGGATTACCTGCTCGGCCGCCAGATGGAAGACGGCGGCTGGGGCCTTGGCAAGCAGACGGCCGACGCCGATGTGACGGCCATCGTGCTGCAGGCGCTGGCAAACTACCGCGACAATGCCGCGGTGGAGGGCGCTGTGACGCTGGGCGTGGCGTGTCTGTCTGCCATGCAGGATGAGACGGGCGGATTTTCCACCTGGGGCGTGGCTACGTCTGAGTCGTGTGCGCAGGCGCTTCTGGCGCTGTGCGCGCTGGGCATTCAGCTCGATGATACACGCTTTGTAAAAAACGGAAAGACCGTCCTTGACGCGCTGCTGGCGTATCAGCTGCCCGACGGCAGCTTCCGGCATACCGAAACTGCCGACGCCACCGCGACCATTCAGGCGCTTCTGGCGCTGGGTGCCGTGCGGCGCGCAGAGCTCGGAAAGCCCGGTGTGTTTGACATGTCTGACGCTCAGCCGGCCCCTGCGCCCGCCGAACCGCAGCAGGGCCTGCGCGCCAGCGCCGTTGTAAAGCCCAATGTGACGTTTACTGACGTGGTGGAGCATAAAAACGAGACGGCCATTCTGACGCTCGCCCGCCACGGCATCATCGACGGCATGGGCGGCGGCAAATACGTGCCCAACGAGACGATGACGCGCGCGCAGTTTGCCAAGATCGTGGTCTGCGGTCTGGGCCTTGTGCCCGAGTACCGCGGCACGTTCACCGACGTGGCCGAGACGGCGTGGTATGCCAGCTACGTCGACACGGCCGCAGCCTTCGGCATCGTGAACGGCGTGGGCCACGGAAAGTTCAACCCCGAGGGCATCATCACCCGGCAGGAGGCCGCAACGATGCTCTCCCGCGCAGCCGGGCTCTGCGGCCTTGACACGGAGCTGCCTGCCGAGCAGGTCACGCGCGTGCTGGCGGCGTATCCGGACGGCGGAAGCGTCGCGTCCTACGCGACCGGCACCATGGCCTTCTGCGCGCAGTATGCCATTTTACCCGTGGATGATGCGGCGCTCGCACCCACACGCGCGATTTTGCGCTGCGAGGTGGCGCAGATGCTGTACAATCTTCTGCGGCAGACAGACCTGCTGAAATAAGAAACCGAGGCTGTTATGAACAAACAGATCAAAGCTGTACTCGCCTGTCTGGCGGCGGTGGCCGTGCTGGCGCTGGCGTTCTGGCTGGCGTTCGGCGGCGAAAAACCGCAAAAGACGGAAGTGGAGCAGACAGAGATAATTGAACCGATTTCCGAAGCACCGGTGGAGGAAATGCCGAAAAATACGGGCGATGAAGAGAAGAAAGTGGAAGTTCCGGAAAAACCCGGAGAACCCGAACCCGGGCAGGCGCCGGAACCGGAAGCACCCACTGAAGCGGAAGTACCCGGCGAGGCGGAAGCACCCGCCGGACCGGAAACCCCGGAGGAACCGCAGGCCACCGCGCAGCCGGAGCAGCCGGAAGCGCCGCAGGCCAGCGTCTGCACGCTCTCGATCAGCTGCGCGACGCTGCTGGACAAGCTCGACACCCTGCCCGCCTCCGTCTGCGAGCTTGTCCCGGCGGACGGCTGGATTCTCGCGCCGGTGCAGGAGGAATTCTCTGATGGCGAGAGTGTGCTGGATATCCTGCTTCGCGTGACGCAGCGCGAGGGCATCCATATGGAATATGCCGGCACGGCGATGGGCAACGCCGCCTATCTCGAGGGCATCGGCAACATCTATGAATTTGACGCCGGGGAGCTGTCAGGCTGGATGTACAGCGTGAACGGCACCTTCCCCAATTTTGGCTGCGGCCAGTATTTCCCGCAGCCGGGCGACGAGATCAGGCTTGTCTACACCTGCGATCTGGGCGCGGACGTGGGCGATCATTATCAAGGGTAGAGAGAACGCATGAAGCGCGACACCTTTTCCGGCTTTCATCCGGCCATCAATCTTCTGTATTTTGTGCTGGTCATCGGCTTTGCCATGACGCTGCAGCACCCTGTTTGCCAGGCGATCTCGCTTCTGAGCGGGTTCGCCTGGTCTTGTGCGCTTACGGGCGGAAAGGGCGGGAAAAAGCTGGGCTGGCTTGCGGCGATGTTCGCGCTTACGGCGCTTGTCAATCCGCTGTTCAGCCACGCCGGCGCGACGATTCTGTGCTATTTGCCGTCGGGAAATCCGTTGACGCTGGAATCGCTTCTGTACGGTCTTTGCGCGGCCGCGACGCTCGCCTGCGCGCTGGTGTGGTTTTCATGTCTGAACGCAGTGATGGGCTCGGATAAGATTTTCTACCTCTTTGGCCGCGTCATCCCGGCGCTGAGTTTGCTTCTTTCCATGACGCTGCGATTTGTCCCGCGCTTTGCCGCGCAGGTGAAGAAGGTCGCGCGCGCGCAGCGCGCACTGGGCCGCGACGTCTCCGCGGGCAGCGTGCCTGCGCGCATCCGCTGCGCGGCGGCAATTTTGTCGGGCGTGGTGACGTGGGCGCTGGAGAACGCCATCGACACGGCCGATTCGATGAAAAGCCGCGGCTACGGCCTTCCCGGCCGGACGGCGTTTTCCATCTACCGCTTTGACGCGCGCGACGGCCGCGCGCTCGTCTGGCTGCTGTTCGCCGGTGTCTATGTGCTCGCGGGCGCGCTGTCGGGCGCGGTTTCGTGGCGCTGCTATCCCACCGTGCGCGGCGCGCCGGTCACGGTATATTCTGTGAGCGTCATGCTCATCTATCTCGCGCTCGGCCTCACGCCGGTGATCTTACGATGCAAGGAGGCGCTCGTGTGGATGCGTTTACGATCCGAAACCTGACCTTTTCCTATCCCAACGCGGCCGTGCCCGCGCTGGAGGATATCACGCTCAGTGTCGGCGCGGGCAGCTTCATCTGCCTGTGCGGCGCGTCGGGCAGCGGCAAGTCGACGCTGCTGCGCCAGCTCAAGCCTGCGCTCGCGCCGCACGGCGTGCGTTCAGGCGAGATCCGGTTTGAAAACACGCCGCTTGGCAAACTCGATGCGCGCACGCAGAGCCAGAGGATCGGCTTCGTGCTGCAGAACCCCGACAATCAGCTCGTGACCGACAAGGTCTGGCATGAGCTGGCCTTCGGGCTGGAGAGCCTGGGCTGTGATACGCCAACCATCCGCCGCCGCGTGGCAGAGATGGCGTCGTTTTTCGGCATCGAGGACTGGTTTTACCGGTCCGTCTCCGAGCTGTCGGGCGGGCAGAAGCAGCTGCTCAATCTGGCGTCCATCATGGTGATGCAGCCGTCGGTGCTGCTGCTCGACGAGCCGACGAGCCAGCTCGACCCCATTGCCGCGTCGGAGTTTCTCGCCACGCTCGGGCGCATCAACCGCGAGCTCGGCACGGCTGTGGTGCTCAGCGAGCACCGGCTGGAGGAGGTCTTCCCGCTCTGTGACCGCGTGGTCGTACTGGAGCAGGGCAAAATCCTCTGTCAGGGCACGGCGCAGGCCGTGGGCGAGACGCTCAAGTCGCGCGGTCACGGCATGTTTGCCGCCATGCCCGCGCCCATGCGCATCTATGCCGCCGTGCCGAACGGGCTGCCTTGTCCCGTCACGGCGGGGCAGGGGCGTGAATGGCTGGCGCGCTTCTGCGAAACGCATCCGCTGGGCAATGTACCAAAGGTGGAGGAAAAAAGCGAAAATTTGTCAGAAATCGTGCTTCAAGTGGAGGACGCCTGGTTTAAATATGAAAAAGATTCACCGGATGTGGTGAAGGGCCTCACACTGCAGGCACGGCGCGGCGAGCTTCTGGCCATCCTCGGCGGCAACGGCGCGGGCAAGTCGACCACGCTGGGGCTCATCGCCGGGCAAAACGCGCCGTACCGCGGCCGCGTGACGGTGTTTGCAGGCGCGCCCGGCGGGACGCGCGATCGCGTGGGCCTTCTGCCGCAGGACGTGCAGGCGCTGTTTCTGAAAAAGACGGTGCGCGAAGACCTGTTTTCCGTTTTGCCGAAGCAGGAACCCGGGCGCGAGGCGCGCGTATACGACACGGCTGCGCTGTGCGGCCTGACGCAGCTTCTCGACCGGCATCCGTATGATCTGTCGGGCGGCGAGCAGCAGCGCGCCGCGCTGGCGAAGATTCTGCTGCTGCAGCCCGAACTCCTGCTGCTTGACGAGCCGACAAAAGGGCTGGATGCGGACTTCAAGCAGACGTTCGCGCGGATTCTAAGGCGGCTGCAAAAGCATGGCGTGTGCATCGTCATGGTCAGCCACGACATCGAGTTCTGCGCCGAGTATGCCACGCGCTGCGCGCTGTTTTTTGACGGCAGCGTGGTGACAGAGGGCGCGCCGCGCGCGTTCTTCTCGGGCAACAGCTTCTACACCACAGCCGCCAACCGCATGGCGCGCGCCGTTCTGCCGGACGCGGTGACGGCGGGCGATGTGATCGCGGCCTGCGGCGGCGTGACCGGGGCGCAGCAGGAGATGGAAGACAGCGCGAAAGAGGGATATTTCCGCCCGCGGGAAACCGCCGCGCCCGAAAAAAAGCCCGAAAAGCTGCCGCTCTGGCGCAAGCTGACAGCATGTGTGTCGGCTGCAGGCGCGCTGGCGGTCTTTGTGAAAATTCTGGGTACGAGCGATTTCTCGGCGCTTGTGTCCGGGGGCGGACTGCTTGCGCCTGCCGGCACACAGCTGCGGCTGTACGCGGCGATGCTGCTGTGCCTCGGCGTATTGGCTGCAAGCGTCAGCCGGAAGGGCACGGAAGATGCGCATACGCAGGCGCTGCGCGGCGAAAGAAAGCTGCCCCGGCGCACGGCGGCGGCGCTGGTCATGATCGTACTGCTCATCCCCGTGACCATTTTCGTGGGCGTATACTATTTCGGAAACCGGAAGTATTATCTCACGTCGATGCTTGTGCTGCTCGAGTGTATGCTGCCGTTCGCACTGGCGTTTGAATCGCGCCGGCCGCGCGCCAGAGAGCTGGTGCTGCTGGCGGTACTGTGCGCGCTGGGCGTGGCGGCAAGGGCGGCATTTTTCATGCTGCCGGGCTTCAAGCCTGTGGCGGCGCTGGTCATTCTCTCCGGCGTGGCACTTGGCGGCGAAGCGGGCTTTCTGGTGGGCGCGGTGACGATGCTGGCGTCAAATATTTTGTTCCAGCAGGGCCCGTGGACGCCGTTTCAGATGTTTGCGATGGGGCTCATCGGCTTTCTGGCGGGCGTTTTGTTCCGCAAGGGGCTGCTGCGGCGCGGGCGGGTCCCGCTGTGTGTGTTCGGCGCGCTTGCGGTGCCTGTAATCTACGGCGGCATCATGAATCCCGCGTCCGCCATTTTGTATCAGAGCACGATCACAAAGCAGATCCTGCTGGCGTATTATCTCACGGGCTTTCCGGTCGACCTTGTGCACGCGGCGGCCACGGCGCTGTTTCTGTGGGTCTTCTCGCAGCCGATGCTGGAGAAGCTCGACAGAATCAAGGAGAAATACGGCCTTTGCACGTAAAAATTGCCTCCAGGTCAATGGCCTGGAGGCAATTCGCTATATTATGTATTGAGCGTATACAGCGAGTAGAAGTACCCTTTTTTCTCCATCAGGTCATCAAATGTCCCTTCCTCCGCCACGCGTCCGTCCTTGAAAGCAAGAATGCGGTCATAGCGCCTGAGCAGCGGCGCGTCAAGCGCGTGCGTGACCACGATGCGGGTCAGCTCCTTGAGCGAGAGGATGGAGTTGCACACGTGACCCGCGCTCTCGCGGTCAAGTGCCGCCGTGGCCTCGTCGGCCAGCAGGACCGGCGTTTTACGCAGAAGACACCGTGCAATGGAGATGCGCTGGCGCTCGCCGCCGGAGAGGTTGCAGCCGTTTTCGCCGCAGAGATAGTCCTCTCCGCGCGCGGCGATGAGCTGGCTCAAGCCGGCGCCCTCGATGGCGCGGTCGACCGCCTGCGGGTCAAAATCGCGGAACATGGTGATGTTGTCGCGAATGGATGCGTTGAAGATGAACACGCTCTGTCCGATGCTCGACACCAGCGAGAAGACCGATTCGGCGCTTGCCTCGCTGAGCTGCGTGCCGTTTATCAGAACTTCGCCCGAATAATTCTTATAGGCACCTTGCAGCAGGCTCAGAAGCGTTGATTTGCCGCTGCCTGACGCGCCGACGACGGCGTAGCTCTTGCCCGGCTCAAAGGTTGCCGACACGCCGTGCAGGACTTCTTTGTCCGGCTCATAGCCGAAGCGCACGTCACGCACCTCGATGGGCCCGGTCAGCCCGGACGCCAGTTCAACGCCCGTGTCGTTCACGTTTTCCTCCAGCGCGTCCGCCAGCTTTTCCATCAGCGCGTGCGCGGCATTGCGGTTGGCAAGGGCCTCAGGTACCTCCTGGAACGGCATGGCGAGCAGCCCTACAAGCTGCACGAATACCACGACCATGCCGGGCGTGACGCCAAAGCCGCGTTTGGAAAGTACGGCCGCGGCCAAAAAGATGCCGAGCTGCGAGGCGATGTTGCCCGTGTTGGTGAAAAGACTGACCAGGATGCTGATCTTGCGGCGGCCGCGCTTTTCATGCTCGGCGGCCTGATTGGCCTTGGCAAAGAGTGCCTCCGCCTCGCTTTCAGCCTGAAAGCTCTTGATGACGGAAAAACCCGAGAGCAGATCGTCCAGCTGCGCCATGAAATTCTTGTTCTGCTCGCTCACGCGCTTGTCTGCCGCAGCCAGCTTTCCGCCGGTCAAAAGTGCTGCTGCCAGCGGCAGCGCGGAAAAAGCAATGGCGATGAGCATGAGCAGCGGACTGTAATACAGCATCAGCGCCAGCGCGCCGAGCGCAAGCACACAGTCGGCAATGAGTGCAAAGAGCTTTTCCAGATAATTCGTCTCAATGCTGGCCGCGTCGTTGGAGAGCGCCGACAGGTATACCGCCGTCTGCTCACCGGAAAAGGCTGCAAGACTTTTTTTCGTCAGCCGGGAAAATGCGTAGGACTTGTATTGCCGCATGGCCCGCTCAAAAAAACGCGGTTTTGACGATGAGCGGATCAGCAGGCCGAGCGTCACCGCTGCGACCATTGCCGCAGCCATCAGGGCAAGCTGCAAAATGGAGAAACCGGTGTCGATGCCGGCGACCACGTCGATGACCTGCTGTAAGAGCCACGAAACGCCGAGATTGACGGCCATCAGCAGCAAAATTGCCGCGATTTCCACGGTAAATACGCCCATATTGCCGCGATAGAGCTGCTTGCGCAGCGCGAGATAGGTCTTGTTCATTGAAGCTCCTCCTTTATTTCCTGCCAGAGCCGCAGGAGCGCATCCGCGTTGCTGCATTCGCGCAGCGCGTTTTCAACTGCGCCGTCCACCGTCTGACCCAGATCGTCCGAGAGCTGCGCGTCCTTTCCGCAGTAGAAGCGGATGGAGCCGACAGCATAAGTTGGCGCGCGGTCAAACGCATCCGCGAGCGTTGCCGCGCGGTGCAGATACCCGCGCGCTGCCGTCTCATCGCGCAGATCTAACGCAGCCGATGCGCAGAAGCCGAGAAACGCCGCTTCCAGCTTGTCAAGTGCACACACCGCATCTTCCGGACGAAGTCCGTCAACCATCGCGCAGCACCAAAGCGCGATCTGCAGCGCCTGCTGCGGGTTTTCCTTCTGCGCGTAGGCGTTGATATAGCCGTTGACGATGCGAATGATGCCGATAATGGAATTGACCAGTGCCGTGGATAGGACCGGAAGCGCCTCGTCCGGCTTTTTGCAATGCGCAGCCAGCGTCATGCCGATGGCCGCGTCGTTCAGCCCGTCGTAGTTGTATTTGCGCCAGACCTCCAGCGCTTTTTCTGTCTCGCCCAGCGCCAGATGCAAAACAGCGATGTCGTTCGAGATGGAAACCTCACTGATTTCGGGGTCTGTGTTCTGGCCAAGCAATGTCAGCGCGTGCTGATACATCGCCAGCGCCCGGCGCTGCGGCGCGCAGTCGCTGCGCTCGAGCGCGGAAAATGCGTACACGCGCGCGCTCTGCATCACGACATTGAAATGATTGGGGTATTTTTGCAGCGCCTTATCCGCCTCGGCGGTGCCCTCGTCAAAGCGGCGCTCGTTTCGCAGCGCGCGGATGCGCTCGGCGGCAAGCTCTGCCGAATTCTCCCGCAGCGTGTAGCCGAGAAGCGCGTCGACCGACGCGTCAAAAAAGTCGGCCAGTTCCATGAGCGTGGAAAGATCCGGCGCGGACTGTCCCAGCTCCCACTTCGATACCGCGCCCACCGTCACGCCCATCGCCTCGGCGAGCTGCTCCTGCGTAAAGCCTCGCGCTTTTCGCATCGCGCGGATGTTCTGCGGCAAATGATGTTCCATGTGTATCGCTCCCCGCTTTCTTTATCTGTACCCAGTATACCAGTGCGACGGTCCGGACGGAAGTCCACAATTCTACAATTAAGAAAAAATTTTTTATCTGTATCGTTGAATTCTGAAACGGAGCACACGAAATAACCAAAATCAACAAAAAACAAAGATAGAAAACCAATAAAAAACATAAACAAAAATATGATATCTGTGCTATACTGTAGACAGAATGAAAATAACGGAGGATGCTATATGGAACAATTTGACGTATTGGTGATTGGCGGCGGGCCGGGCGGATATCTGTGCGCTGAACGCGCGTCGCAGGCGGGCTTTACCGCGGCAGTTGTGGAAAAGCGCGCGCTGGGCGGCACGTGTCTGAACGAGGGCTGCGTGCCGACGAAGAGCTTTTTGTACTGCGCCAAGCAGTATGCCGCCGCGAAGCACGGCGAAAACTACGGCGTGCACGCCGAAAACGTGACCATCGACCACGCGGCGGTTGTCACGCGCAAGGACAAGGTGGTCAAGACGCTTGTGCGCGGCGTGGGCGCGAACATGAAGGCGAACAAGGTCAAGGTCTACACGGCCGAGGCGAAAATCCTCGGGAAAAACGCGGACGGCACGTTTGACGTGCAGGCGGGCGATACGCGCGTTTCGGCCAGGCGGCTCGTCATTGCCTCGGGTTCGAGCGCGGTCGTGCCGCCCATCCCGGGCGTGAAGGAAGGCGTCGCCAGCGGCTTTGTGATGACGAACCGCGAGATTCTCGACAAAAAAGAACAGCCCAAGCGGCTGGTCTGCATCGGCGGCGGCGTGATCGGCCTTGAGATGGCGTGCTACTTTGCCACCATCGGCACAAAGGTCAGCGTCATTGAGATGATGCCCAAGATCGCCGGCGCGACCGATCCGGAGATCTGCAAAATCCTGATGGACACCTATCAGAAAGAGGGCATGGAGTTCTTCCTGAACGCGAAGGTCGAGTCCGTGGGCGCGGATTCCGTAACCTATTCCGACGCAGCCGGGCAGCACACAATCGCGTGTGACTGCGTGCTCCTGTCGGCGGGCCGCAGGGCTGAGACGGCGGGGCTGGGACTGGAGAATATCGGCGTTGCGACCGAGCGCGGCGCCATCGTCACGGATGAGCATCTGTGTACGAATGTGCCGAACGTCTACGCCGTGGGCGACTGCAACGGCAGGCTCATGCTGGCGCACACGGCCTACCGCGAGGCCGAGGTGGCCGTCAACCACATGGCTGGCAAGAAAGATAAGATCGACTATTCCGTCATCCCCTCCGTCATCTACACCACGCCAGAGGTGGCCTCCGTCGGCGAGAGCGAGCAGAGCGCGAAGGACAAGGGCATGGACGTGAAGGTTGTCAAAGCTCCCATGATGTACTCCGGCCGCTATGTCGCCGAGAATCTGTCGGGTGACGGCTTCTGCAAGCTGATCTACGACAAAAAGGGCAAGCGCCTTGTGGGCGTGCACATGGTGGGCAGCTATGCCTCCGAGATCATCTACGGCGCGGCCATGATGGTCTATTCGCAGCTGCCGGTCGAGCACCTCAATAAGATCGTCTTCCCGCACCCGTCGGTCTGCGAGGTCGTGCGCGAAGCGCTGTTCATGATTTAATTGCCGAAAACGCAACAAAAAAACGCCGCTCCATTGGGTGGGGCTTCGTAAAACAGTTAAACCGACCTATGGTTACGATCATAGGTCGGTTTTTATGTTATGTACTGGCGCGGCAGCGCCCAGGGCTCCCTTGTGTAAAGGGAGCTGTCAG